>JAGRCC010000005.1 GCA_020433785.1 Anaerolineae bacterium | reverse complement strand
AGCGCCAAACCGGCCAGACGCTCCGACTGGAAGAGCTGCATGTCAGCGAAATCAAAGCGCCGTCTCTGGTCGAAAAGCTGGATAACAACGAACTACATATTTACGACATCGGCCAGCGTTCCGAGCTAATGGTCGTAGCCATCGAGCGCGGCCAGCGGGGCGACGGCGAAGATCGCTACATCTACTCTCCCCGGGGTAACACGAAACTCCATCGCGGCGACGTGCTCATCGTGATCTCCACTCCCGACCAACGACTCAAGCTCAACCATGAAGTTCTATCCCAGAGTCTGCTTGAACTCTGGACAACAAAACTGTTAGGCTAACCCAACTCATGACCGACCCGATCAAAGACTTAAAAGGCCATTACATTCTATGTGGCGCCGGCCGTACCGGCTTCCACATTGCCGAGGAGTTATATCACCGCCGGATACCGCTAGTGGTGGTTGAACATCACCCTGACGTGATTGCCGCCTTGAAAGCCCGTCTGCCCGACACAAGCGAAGGCGTCTACTTTATTGAAGGCGACGCCACCGAAGATGAAGCCCTGCTGCAAGCCGGCATCAAACGCGCCAAAGGTCTGTTTACCGCCATGGGCGATGACAAAGACAATTTATTCGTAATCCTCTCGGCGCGCTCACTTAGCCCCCGCATTCGCATCGTAACCCGCGTGGACGATGAGCGGCTCAACCGCAGTAAAATGGAAAAAGCCGGAGCTGACAAAGTCATTTCGACCAATGCCATCGGCGGTCTGCGGGCCGCCTCGGAGATGATTCGTCCCAGCGTCGTCCGCTTTCTCGACCAGATGGTCCATGTCTCCGACAAATCCAAAACCCTACGCTTTACCGAACTCCCTCTAGTCGACATCAGAACCCCGGAACTGGCTGAACTGATTAAGGCCAGTCAACTCGACGGCGAACACGCCCACAAACTAACCATCAAAGATATTGGCCGCTACACCGGACTGCTGGTGGTCGCCATCAAATCCCTCGATCAGGAGGACTACGGCTCCATCGCCGCAGACGAGCCGGACGACTTTTTGCAGCGCCAGCATCGCTATCGCTTCACTCCCCGTGGCGACGTTGGTCTGGAAATCAACGATGTCCTGGTCGTCATCGGCACCCAAGACAAGTTGGACGAGGTCACCGGCCGGCGTTAGTCTTTGAAACTTACCGATCATTCATACGTATAGAGAGTGATGAGAAGTAGAGAGCCTGGAGTGAGAAATAAGGAATTTTCCCTTTTATCCCTACCCGGACCCATTGAACCATAAATAACAAGCTGTGAGGCCGTAAGAATTTCCCCTACCCTTCCTCTTACGCCCACGTTTTATCGTCACTAAGGAGAACGAACAATGAGAAACCCTGGAACCGCCGCCGTCTTAAGCTTTATCATCCCCGGCGTGGGCCAAATCTACAATGGCCGCTATTTGTGGGCCATCTTTTGGCTCATTATTACCCCCGGCTTTTGGCTGGGTACCGGCGGCTGTTTGGGCTGGGTCTGCCACGTATTGGCGGCGATGCAAGCCTACAACTACGCCAAGGAACACCCGGTTGCCTACCGGTAGTCGGACAAATCAGTGATTTATCCGAGGCAGTAGGACAAGTCGCCGGACTTGTCCTACTGTTTTTATCTCCGCTATCCGAAATCTTCATTATCGGCGTCATCTCAATCGAGACGGCCGCCCCCTCACTATCGGCCAAACAGGTTCATCGCCTTTCCTTGAGTTTGCCCTAATTGCTAACTGTAGTTACAATAGCCCCCCCCATCTGATCTTTAATAGCTAACTAATCCCATTTGCTCCCGGCGAGTCACTGCCACCTCGACCTGGTGACGCTGCCGGGCTATAGTGATTCCGGTGGTGTGACGCGATGAACAACTTAAAACTGCTGCTCTTGGTCGGCAGCCTCACGGCGCTTTTGTGGGGTTGGGTTCCCTTACGGAATGTGAGTGCCAACCAGCCTGACCTGACCTTAAGTAAGCCCGACTTGGCCGACGTAGGTCAAGACCTGCTCGCTTGGACCGGCGAGCCAATCCGCCTGCGCCAATCGGCTCATGAGCTGGCGCTAACGACCTCAGGCCGCACCATCCGCCTGTCCCTGGCCGACCTGAATGGCAAGTTTCACCTGCCGCTGCCGGTGGGCAAGTTGACTCTCCACTTGACCCCCCAGCATCCACTCGACTTATTTGTTCGCTACGACAGCGCCAGCGACACCGTGATCATCGACGCCGACAGCGACATTGAGCTAACTTCAGTAGACCTAACTAGCGCCTTGCAGATTATCGGACAAGACGCGATTCGCGTCAGCGGCCCAATCCATGTGGCCGGCCACTTGACCGCCGCCGGCCGTACCTTCGATCTCGACCCCGCCGGAACCCTCACCGCCGCGAGCGCGTCCCTCCGCACCACCGAGACGCTCTCCCTCCGATCCGGTCGCTTGGCGATCGACGGTGACCTGACCCTACGGTCCGACGATCGGCTCATCGTGCGCGATGATGAGGCCCGGCCGCTGGTCGTCAACGCCGGGGGCAATCTCCGGCTGCAAGCCGGCCAAACCATCGACATCGTCGCTCTGGACCACCCCGACAGCGCCCTCATCTCCGGCGGCGATATGCGACTGGCCGCGCCCAACCCCGTGCGTGGCGACGTCCACTACTTCAGCGGCGGGGCTTTCGCCATCGAGCAGCCCGGTGGCCGGGCCGGCCACCTGATCAGCCCCAATGACCCCATTGTCCTGGCCGACGGCGACGTGGCGCTGGGTGATTACACCGGCGCGTCGCTGCACGTGCTGGCCGGCGGCAGCGTGACCCTAGGTAATGTCACCATCACCGGCCCCGACACCGGTCCCAACACCATCAACCCCGGCAACACTAACACCTTCAACGGCGTCGATCCGATTGGCTCGCTGGCCCCGGTGATTCTCTCCAGCGGCACGGTCGGGGTGGTCAACGGTAGCATCACGCCGACCCTCGACATCCGGGCCGGTATCGACTGGACCACCTTTGCCGGCGGTGCGCCCGGCAGTCAGACTATCCCGCCGGTCATCAACCCCACCTTCAGCGCCGCGACCAGTGCGGCCATCACCGTCACCGGCGTCATCTCGATGGCTGCTGCGGAGAGCCTGGTCTTACTGACCAACCGCTACCGGGCCAACGGCCTGAGCGGCGATATCACCACCGGCGACATCAACGCCGGCGTCACCCAGACCCAAACCAATGGCGGTTCCGTAGCCGTCGACTCGCGGGGTGATATCACGGTCGGGGATGTCTCAACGGCGGCGGATGTGGCCGGCCTGCTGGTAACGGCCGGGAACGCCGGCCGCATTGGGCTATTGGCCCTCAACGGCGCGATTGCGACAACCGGCAATCTATCGGCCTTCTCCCGGACGCCGCCCAACAGCAGCGGTTCGGCCGGTAACGGCGGCTTTATTGTGGTCGCCGCCGCTAACGATATCACTATCGCCAATGGCGCCGGATTTGTGCAAAGCTTTGCGGTTTCCAATGCCACCGGTAGTGCCGGCGATGGCGGCGATATTGGGCTGGTGACCTTTAATGGCGATATTAATACCGGTCCTATCAACAGCTATGCCTTTGCCATCAACGACGAACCGGCTGGGGATGCCGGCGACGTCTTAATCCGAGCCGATGGGGGCGCCATCACGATCGGCAATAGCTTCTTTGCCGCGATTAATGCCAGCAGCCTGGGCGACCCGCCCGGCGACGGCGGAACCGTAACCGCGACCGCCAATGGCGACCTGACCATCACCGGCGCCATCCGCACTAATGTTTCCGGCGCGAACGGCGACGCCGGCGACATCAATCTCTTTAGCGCCACGGGCGAAATCACCACGGGCGATCTGATTGCCGCGGCGGAGTCATCGGACAACGTTCCCGGCAGCGGCGGCAATGTCATCGTCGAGTCGCTGGCCGGCCCCATTACCACCGGCGATGTATTCGGCTATTCCAACGCGTTCTTCCTCAATAACGACGCCCGCGACGGCGGCGATATTCTGATGAAAGCGCTGGGGGATATCACTACCGGCGACCTGGAAAACTATTCGCAAGCCAGAGGAGCCCAGGGCGATGCCGGAGCGGGCGGCATCATCTCTCTGGAGTCACAGGGGGGCGGGATTACCAGCAGCGGCAACATGCTGGCCTTTTCGCTTAGCGCCCTCAATAACAACGCCAGTGCCACTGCCCAAGATGGGGGCGATGTGGTCTTACAAGCGGCCAACAGTATCAGCGTCAGCGGGCGGATCGAGGCTTATTCTCAATCGGGCATCTTTGGCGGCGGCGTTGTCACGGCAACCGCGACGAATGGTGGAACCATTGCCCTTTCAACCACAACCGGCGCCATCACCATTGGCGGCAATCTAAACAGTTACGCCAGCGCCGACTTAGACGCCGGGAATGGCGGAGCGGTGACGCTGATCGCTGCGACCGGCATTCGGCTCAATAACGGCAGCGGGCTAATCAACGCCTTTTCGCGCTCGGAGGAGGGCAGCGTGGGCAATGGCGGCCCGGTGACGCTCACCACCACCGCCGGCGATATTAGCCTGGGCGCGGTTAACAGCCAGGCCAATAATACCTTCGCCGACAGCCCCACCGGCAGCGGCGGCGATATCAGTCTGATCACCAATGGCGGGGGCATCGACCTGAGCGGGAATTTATTCGGCGCGTTGCAATCGAACGCCACCGGCTCGGGCCTAATCGGCAATAGCGGCGATATCAGCCTCATCGCCACCCAGGGCATTGCCATAGCTAACGGGGGTATCAGCGCCTTCGCCAACGGCACCGATGGCAACGGCGGCGATATCCAACTGCTGACCACCGGCGGCGATATCAGCCTCAACGGACGGGTTGATGCGTTTGCGCGGCAAGGCAACAGTTCCCCCGGCAGCGCCGGCACTATCACCATGCAAACGCTGCAAGGCAACATTACCACCGAAGCCATCAGCGCTTATTCGCTGGCCCTA
The DNA here is from genome assembly GCA_020433785.1 of Anaerolineae bacterium. Next base: position 4,520 of record JAGRCC010000005.1, on the reverse strand, counting down.
TTCATTAACAATGCCGCCCACAACGGCGGGGCTATTTCGCTCCAAGCGCCCAACGGCGACATTGCCACCGGGCTGATCGACAGCTACTCTGAAGCCCGCGGCCTGCTGGGCGATACCGGCGACGGCGGGCCGGTCGAGATTTCGGCCGGCGGCAGCATCACCATTGGCGGGCACATGGCGACGTACGCCCTGACGTCCATCAATAACAACAACAGCGGCCGGGCCGGCAGCGGCGGCGATATTCGGCTGCAAACCGCCGGCGACCTGCTTATTACCGACAGCCTGCGCACCTTCTCCGCGGCCACCGGCCCCAATGGGCAGGCCACCGCGGCGGGAGCGGTCACGCTGACGGCCGGCGGCGACATCGAGCTGACCTGGATCGACGCCCGTGCGCCGGGGGTGGCCGCCAACGGCCGGGGGGGTGTGGTCGACATCACCACCGGCCAATTGCTGCGGGCCAGCGGTACGGTGAGTAACAGCTTGTTCAATTTACCCAGCGACGCCACCATTGCGACCGAGGGCCTACCCAACACCAGCGCCATTACCATCACGCACGGCGGCGGTGGGATCATCCCCTTTATGGTTGGATCGGCCGCCACCAACGGCACGTTGAACCGCCTGACCACCGGCGACGTCAGCCTCGATCCACCCCAATCGTTCCTGTTCGACCATTTCGAACCGCCTAACATCTGGATTCTATCGGTGCCGGTGCCGGAGTTGACCATCGCCAAAACCGCCGACCCGGCCAGCGACGCGCCCTATCGCGGCGAGATCAGCTATACCGTCACCATCAGCAATCTCGGTGTCGTTCCGGCCGACGCTGTGGTCTTCACCGATACCTTACCGGCTGAAGTCACCTTTGATCGCTTCATCGTCGAGCCGGGCGGCAGCGCCGTAACCCCCGGCCCGCCCGACCAAATCAGCTGGAGCGGCTCGATTCCGGCCGGCGACGCGGCGGTGTTCAGCTACGTGGTCAACCATACCGGCGACTATAGCCAGGTTTTCAGCAACACGGCCGAATTTTTCTACCCCACGTCCGGGCAGACCGGCTCGGCCTCGGCCACGGTCTCGATAGCCGGGCCGCCCGAACTGGCCATCGCCAAAAGCGCAGTGCCGGATACGGACGTCGCCTACCAGGACGAGATCACCTATACCATTGTTCTGTCCAACACCGGTCCCAGCGACGCCGAGAACACGCAGTTGACCGATCTCCTGCCCGTCAGCACCACCTTTGCCCGCTGGGTAACCCAGCCGGTGGGGGCCGACGTCGTCAATGATGAACTCACCTGGGAAGGAACGGTGCCCGGCAACGGGGCGGTGACCTTCGTCTTCGTCGTCGAGCACATCGGCGATTACAGCGACGTCTTCACCAACACCGCCGAGTTCAGCCACCCGACCACCGAGCAGACCGGCTCGGCTTCGGCCACGGTCTCGATAGCCGGGCCGCCCGACCTCGCCATCGCCAAAAGCGCGATCCCGGACACGGATGTCGCCTACCAAGGCGAGATCACCTACACCGTGGTGCTATCTAATGGAACCGCCAGTGAGGCCGAGAACACGCAGTTGACCGACCTCCTGCCGGTTAACACCACCTTTGTCCGCTGGGTAACCCAGCCGGTGGGGGCCGACGTCGTCAATGATGAACTCACCTGGGAAGGAACGGTGCCCGGCAACGGCGCGGTGACCTTTGTCTTCGTTGTCGAGCACATTGGCGATTACAGCGACGTCTTCACCAACACCGCCGAGTTCATCTACCCGACCACCGAGCAGAGCGGATCAGCCTCGGCCACGGTCACGATAGCCGGACCGCCTGAATTGTCCATTGCCAAAAGCGCGGTCCCGAATACGGAGGTCACGTACCGGGGCGAGGTCACTTACACCGTGGTGGTGTCCAATGGCGCGAACAGCGCCGCCGAGAACACGCTGCTGACCGACACCCTGCCGCTGAGCACCACCTTTGCCCGCTGGGTGGTCCAGCCGGTGGAGGCCGATGTCATCAACGATGTCGTGACATGGAACGGGACCGTCCCCGGTAACGGGGCCGTGACCTTCTCGTTTGTGGTCAGTCATACCGGCGATTACGAGGATGTAGTGACCAACACGGTCGAGTACCGGCACGTCGCCGGCAGCGGCAGCGCCGAGGCCGCCTTTACGGTGGAGCGGTGGCTGGCCGACCTGCTCATTGCCAAAAGCAGCGTGCGCGATGAAGCGGCCGGGCGCATCGTTTATACCATTGTGGCCCAGAATTTGGGGCCGGGCGACGCCGCCGGCTCGGTGGTGGAAGACCCGATCCCCGCCGGCCTGAGCGCTTTTGTCTGGCAGTGTACGCCCAGCGGCGGCGCGAACTGCACGCCCACCGGCAGCGGCCCCATCAACGACACCCTAACCAGCTTTCCGCCCGGCGGCCAGGTGACCTACATCGTAACCGCCACGCTGGTGGCCACCGATGCCACGGTCATCAACCAGGCGACCATTGTGCCGGTGGCCGGGCTAACCGATACCGCCCCCGACAACAGCGCCATCGACATTAGCCAGCCCTTTGGCCGCGCCTTCCTGCCGATCTTGCTCCGCGATTTTGCGCTTGGCCCGGACCTGATTGTGGATGAGTTAGCTGTGACGGCCACCGAGGTCAGCGTCACCATCAAGAACATCGGCACCGAAGCCGTGATCGATGGCTTTTGGGTCGATCTCTATCTCGATCCCGATCCGCCGCCCACGCAGGTCAACCAGCGCTGGGAGGATGTTGGCGCTGAGGGCCTGGTCTGGGGCGTGGCCGGGCCGGCGATCCTACCGGGGCAGTCGGTCACCTTGACCCTTAACCATCCGGCCTACGACCCAACGCGCAGCCACGTGACCCTGCCCATCCCGCCCGGCACGCCGGTCTACGCCCAGGTCGATTCGATCAACCTGCTGACTGACTTCGGCGGCGTCCTGGAACTGCACGAGCTGGCCAACGGCCCCTACAACAACATCCTTGGTCCCGTTTTATCCAGCGCCGGCCAAGCCACACCGGCCGCCATCGCCGGCGAAACCAAAACCACCCGCCGCAGCGGCCCGATGCCGGTTCGCTAGGGCCATGAAGGCAAATAGTGCGGAGCGACAAAGCTTGCTTTGCCATTTATGGTAGGGTCAAAGTAAACTTTGACGCTCCAAACTTAAGTTTGTCCTACAAATCTTATTCTCAACGGAGGCAAATCTGATGCCACAAAAAAAGCCCTTCAACCCCCGCTTATTCGTACTAATCGCCACCGTAACCGGGTTGACCAGCCTGACCCTGCTGACCGGGCTAATCTGGTCGCCGCTGCCGGTCCAAGCCGATCCGACCCTGCCCCCGCGCGATCAGCCCACGGACGACTCGCAGCGGGATAAGCACGATGACGATGATGACGACGACGATGGCCCAGCGCCCGGCGCTTACATCGAACTGCACGTGCAGGGCGACGGCACCGGTATGTGGGCGGCGGTCCAGTGGCAAGACAGCGATGGCAACTGGCAGCCCGTCGAGGGCTGGCAAGGCCCCCTTGGTTCTAGCGGTTACCAACGCTGGTGGGTAGCCGCCAAAGATTTCGGCCGCGGCCCGTTCCGTTGGGTCGTCTCCGCCGAGGCGCGATCCGCCGCCGTTGACGACAGCGACTCGTTCAACCTGCCGTCCGCCGCCAACCAAACGGTGCAGATCACGGTTTCGCCTTAAGCAGCGGTCAGCTATCAGCTATCAGCCGTCACCCCGTAGGTTGGCGTCGAGGCACGAGACCCAACCACCTCGCGTGGCAGCGGTCAGCTATCAGCCATCAGCGGTCAGCTATCAGCCGTCCCTGCCTCAAGCTTCGCCACAATAACCCGCAAACTCTCCCGTGAACTTCGGCTGTCCGGGTGATCCGCTCCCAAGACCGCCTCATAAATCGATAGCGCCCGCCGCATCAACTCAGCGGCGCTCTTATAATCACTCTCGTAATAACACAAAATAGCCAGTTTGTTCAGGCTCGTCGCCGTGTGCGGATGGTCCGGCCCCAACATTGCCTCTGTAATCACTAAATATGGTCTGTCAATTCATCTCCGCTCTCAATCCGTCTCGATATCCCCGATCACCGTCCAGGATCGACCCGGCTGCGACGGCATGGGCGGCAGGACGGGCGGGCCGGCTATGGCCGGTTTGTCGGAACTGTTGATGACCACAATGGGCGGGTGAGCCGCGGACGGTTGCCCCGGCATCGTCGCGCTCGACGCATGTTGCTGCCGCACCAGCAAATATGTCAGCAGAAACGTCGTCGGCACGCTGGCCGCGACCCCCAGCATCACCCCAATGACCACTGCCAGAGCATCGACGCTGGCCCTCAGCCCAAATAAAACGGCTAAGGTCACTACCAGCACTATTCCTAAAATTAAGCTGTATCGTTTCATAATTTATACACCGCTAAGATGATAGCGTCTGATTACGATTTACGATTGACGATTGCAGATTGACGATTTTCGATTAGATTTCTCCGACCAAGCTTATTACAGTGTAAATTAAGAAAGCTTGA
>JAGRCC010000443.1:8609-8773 GCA_020433785.1 Anaerolineae bacterium | reverse complement strand
TCGCTTTGGGGAAAGTTGGCGCTGCTGGGGTCGCGTAGGGGGCCGAAGACAAAGTAGTTAACCACCAGGACCGCCACGTAGTTGAGCAGCAGGGTCGAGATGGTTTCGTTGAGCCAGCCCATCGCTCGCAGCACGGCCGGGATGGCCGCCCACAGGCCGCCGCC
>JAGRCC010000443.1:0-8408 GCA_020433785.1 Anaerolineae bacterium | reverse complement strand
GACCAGCCGTAGCTGCTGCCGATGGTACTGACAAAGATATCGACATAGGCCTCAACCGGGTTTTTGCCGAACACCAACAGCACCAGCGCAAACACCAGCAGCGCCAGGCCGAGAATCGCCAAAAAGCGGAGCAGGGCGGCGCCTTGCTGTTTACTGACTTGAGCTAAACTTGCGGTACTAATCATAGGTTTCGCCTCCTGTCATTAAAAGACCGACTTCGTGAGCCGTTGTATCTTGGGGTTTGAAATTGCCGACAATTTTGCCGTGGAACATGACGATCAGCCGATCGCTCAGGGCAAAAAGTTCGTCCAAATCTTCGGAGATAAGCAGGATGCCCATGCCGTCGGCCCGATGACGCAGCAGCAGCCGCCGCGCCGCTTCGGCGTTGGAGATGTCCAGCCCGCGTGCCACGTAATAGGCGATCAACAGCTTGGGCTGCCGCCCGACCTCGCGGGCGATGATCACCCGCTGCAAGTTGCCACCCGACAGGGTTTCGACCATGACGTCCAAGCTGGGCGGGGAGGAAACGAAGGTGTTGTTCAAAAATTTAGTGGCGTTATCCCGTACCCGTTTCCAGTTCATCGACAACCCGCCTTGGTCGGCGTATTTATCCTGCTCGCCCAAAATCATATTTTCGTAGACGCGCATGCCGGGGATTGCGCCCATGAGCAGCGGGTCTTCCGGAATGCAGCCCAGCCCGGCGTGCAAAATCTGCTCGACCGACTTGCCGCTGGCATCCTGGTTGAACAGGTGGATCGTGCCGGCGTTGTGGGGTCGCAGCCCCAACGCGGCCTCGACCAGCACCTGCTGCCCATTGCCCGACACGCCAGCTACCCCCACCAACTCGCCGGGATAGACCTCCAGATTGATGTGCTTCAGGCCCACGCTGCTGGCCTCGTCGGGGACGGACACGTCTTTGAAGGCTAGCAGCGGCGTTTCGCCAGTGTGATCTTTGCTGTCGGTCACCCGCGCTGCTTCCGGCGGCGATTGACCGAGCAGCAGGGTGATCAACTCCTGCTCGGTGGCCTTGGCCGTGCGCATCGTCTCGACCACCCGTCCGCGCCGCAGCACGGTGATGCGGTTGGCCACCGCCATCACCTCCGGCATCTTGTGGGTGATGAAGAGGAGGGCGTATTTATCGTCCCGCAGTTTGTTGAACACCTGGAACAACCCTTCCACCTCGTGGGGGGCCAGCACGCTGGTCGGCTCGTCGAAGATCAGTACCCGCGCTCCGGCCAGAATAATCTTGAGGATTTCCACTTTCTGCTGCTCGCCCATCGACAGTTCGCCGACGATGGCTCGCGTTTCGACGTGCAGCCCGTATTTGTCGGAGGCGGCTTTGATGCGCTGCTCGATCTCTTTGTGGCTCAACACCGCGCCTAGATCGGGTAAAAAGAGGGCCACATTTTCGATCACGCTCAGGGCGGGGATGAGTGTGAAGTCCTGAAAGACCATGCCGACGCCCAATCGCCGGCCATCTTGCGGCGAGTTGATGGTCACCGGCTGGCCCTCGATCAGGATTTCGCCGGCAGTCGGCTTGTAGAAGCCGTAGAGCATCTTCATCAACGTGCTTTTGCCCGCGCCGTTCTCGCCCAGAATGGCGTGGACTTCGCCGGGGTAGATGGAGATATTCACATTATCATTGGCCCGCAGGGTACCAAACTGCTTGACCAATCCCCGCCCCTCCAGCAGCGGGGTCGCTCCATTGTGCTGACTCGATGTTGCTGTTGTCAATGTATCCCTCCTTTTGAATACTTAATTGTATACAATTTTGTATACCAAAATAGAGAAAAGGCTTAGCCTACTACTCAGGTGACTGGCACTTTGGCTCAAATAGAGATTGCTTAACGGCATACAATGTTGCTGTTACTGCGATCAAGTGCCAGTCACCTGGTATACAAAACTAAAACAAAAACGCCCTCAAATGCGCACCTTAATCAGGCTCGCATCTGAGAGCGTCACGGCTGCTCAGTTATAGCGAAAAGCTATAGAATATCCGGTTTTATATCATCTGGTACGAGGTCAAAACGGGTGGAGCGGAAGAAATTGAAACAAAAAAAGACGCACGATTTGATGCGTCTTTGCATTTGTTTATTGGTTTGACGTTTGATAGCATCCGGGGCTATCGGCTGTCTAAGTGTGGACCGGATTATATAGCTGTTAAGAAATTATAGCAAAATTTCATCGTCAGGTTTATTGCCTAGATAGCCCAACTCGGGCATAATAGCGGCTATGGAAAAAATGAATCTCAGCTTTGAAATCTTCGATACATTGAAAAAGCGGATCATTCGTTGGGAGTATTTGCCCGGTCAGCGACTAATCGAAGAGAGTTTGTGCCACGAATTTGGCGTTAGCCGTATTCCGGTGCGCGAGGCGCTGCGCATGCTGGAAGACAACAAGCTGGTCGATAAAGTGCCATACCGGGGTTGCACAGTAAAACAGCCTGATCTGGATGAACTCAATAACCTTTACGATGTGCGTTTGGCTTTGGAGCTATTTGTCGTTGAACAATTGGCAACCCGGGGGATGCCCTCGGATGTGTTGCAGGCGCTGTTCCAAACTTGGCGTGAGCTGTCCGCTTGTGAGTCCCCTGAGGTCATCGATCCGTTCCGGCTGGCTCGGCAGGACGAAGCCTTTCACGAAACCTTAGCCCAAGCCACCAACAATAAAGCCATGTTCGATCTGCTCCACTCGGTCAACGAGCGCCTTTACTTCACTCGTATGACTGACATCACTACCTTGGACCGTATGCACACCACCTGCCGGCATCACCTTCAGATTTTACAGGCGATCGAGGTTCAAGATGTGGCCGTCGCCCGCCAGACAATGCAGGCCAACGTGGAGTTTGGCCGCACCAACGTCGAAAGCGCCCTCCGCGATGCGTTAGTGCGGGCATATATGAGCAGTCAGCCAAATTAGTCATCAACCACAAACAGTATCAGCTTTTCCAAAATCGAACAATTCTCTGACGTTCTTCCTCCGAAACATACGCACCCTGGATGCGCCGGGGTGTGTTGGTGTTGGGCGCTTTGTACAGCATATCGCCCTGACCGATCAGTTCCTCTGCCCCGTTTTGATCCAAAATCAAGCGCGATTCGGCGGCGTCGGTTACGCGGAAGGCGATGCGGCCGGGGAAGTTGGCTTTGAGCGTGCCCGATAGGGCGTCGGTATCGGCGCGGGGGGTGGACAAAATTAGGTGGATGCCAGCCCCTCGAGCCCGCTGCGCCATGCGGGTAATCGTCTGCTCGACCGCTTTGGCCGAGGTCATGAGCAGGTCAAACACATTGTCGATAGCCACCACAATGTAGGGGATGGTCTGTTTTTTGGACCGTTTGAGCTGCTGGTTGTAGCCGGCGATGTTGCGCGCCTGATTATCGGCGAAACTTTGATAGCGCCGGTCGATGACTTTATCGATGGTGTTGAGGGTGTCGAGCGCCTGGCTCGAGCGGGTGACCACCGGCGCGAACAGGTGGGGCAGGTTGGTGTAATCGCGTAGTTCAATCGCCAGCGGATCGATCAGCAGCAGTTGCAAGGCGTTGGGCGAGTAGGTACATAGCAGGCTGGCCAGGATGGCGTGCAGGCAGGTACTCTTGCCGGAGCCGGTTGTGCCGCCGATGAGCAGGTGGGGAAGTTCGGTCAAATCGATGACAACCGGCTCACCGACCAGATCTAGCCCCAGCCCTACTTTCAGAAAGCCGCCTACTTGCCGGAAAGCCATCGATTCGAGGATCGGGCGCAGTCTAACCGGGGTTTGTCGGCCGGATGAATGGAGGACTAAGATGCCCAGTGCCGGATTCTGAGGGGTCGGCAGGACAATATGTACCGTTGCGCCGGAGAGGGCTACAGCCAAATCCTGATCCAGATTCTTGATTTTAGATAGCTGAGTAGCCGATTCCGGGGTCAGGTTGTAGCGAGTCAAGCGCGGCCCTTGCTGCACTTGATGAATTTTGGCTTCGTAGCCTAACTCGGCCAGGGTGGTTTCGATCAGCCGCTTTTGACGCAGCACATTAGCTGGGTTGGTACCGGCTTCTTGTTCGTTCAGGATTTCATTGATAGGCGGAGTGGGCCAGGGTTGAGTTGCCATTGTTATTTAGAGCGTAGGACAATTTGCTAAATTGTCCGGATTTATCATTACAACAACGAACAACTTAACAAGTTGTTCTATATTTTAGCGTTCTGTACTAATATACGTTTCCAAAAAAGTGCGTAAGGTTGTCGGAGGGCGACCGAGCAGCCAGCCAAGGACGTTGGCGTTCCCCTCAAAATTGTATTGCTCGTAGTAACGAAACATCTTTACCAACGTTTCAATTTGATATATACTCAGGCCGGCTTTTTTAGCGCCCTCCGTCCAGGCTTCAATAGTGATCCGCTCCGCTTCGACCGGATGCCCTAATAAGTCACTCAGTAAGAGGGCCACTTCGTTTTGGCCGGGGTTTTCCGGTCCGGCCAACTCGTATGTCGCACCGGTGTGACCGGGTTCGGTCAGCACTTTGGCGGCAACGTCGGCTACGTCGCCCAGATCGACTATGCTAAGCCGGGTATCGATCGGGTAGGGCACGCGATAGATGCCTTGCGACACAATGGCTGGCCAGCCGCCGAGGATATTTTGCATATAAGCCGCCGGCTGCAAAATTGTAAAATCTAACCCCGATTCAAACAGCAATTCTTCGACCCGCATTTTATGCCAATGGTGGGGCATGGCCTCAACTTGCGGATGCAGCACCGAATGGTAGACTAATCGTTTGACACCGGCTCGCCGAGCGGCCGCGATAACCCGTCGGCCAATGTCAATTTCAGCCGGGTGCATATTGGGGCAGATGTGATAGATGGCCTGGCAGCCACGAGCAGCTTGGGTCAAAGCCGCTTCGTCCTGCAGATCGCCCACGAAACCTTCCCGCGCCCCGATAAATTTGACCTGGTCGATGTACCCGACCCGAAAGACAAAGGCGCGCACATCAGCGCCGCGATTAGCCAGGGTTTGAATAAGCGCTTGCCCGGTTTTTCCGGCTGCGCCGGTCATTAAAATCATAAAACCTCGACAGGGTGAGGATACAAATTCTTATAACAGAACGGCTTCCATAATAAGGCAATTTAAAGAAAACACCAACTTTTGACCTATTGACATTTTGGCCCTATCCCCTGATAATCGGGACAGGTGTTAAAATTGTTAACGAGGTAACTGACCATGACCTCCACCCAATTTCTGGAAAAACTGGCCGCCTATGTGCCAATGCCGGTTGCCCAAGCCATCCATCACCAACCACAACCACTCACTGGGCCAAAATATCGTCGCTTTCCGGCGGCGGTCCTCTTCGCCGATATTTCCGGGTTCACTCGCCTGAGCGAACTATTGAGCCGGGCCGGCCCTACGGGCGCGGAGGAACTAACCCAACTCATCAACCAATACTTTACCCGCATGATCTACATTGTTCAAGAATATCACGGGCAGGTGGTTAAATTTTCCGGCGATGCCATCACCGTGGTTTTTCCGCTGGAAACGCCTGATCCGACTCAAGCCGTCTCAATGCAAACCGCCATGCGCCGGGCCGGCGAATGCGCGTTAGAGATGCAATCTAAAATGATTAACTTTGCTGAAATGACGACCTCTCAAGGACAGGCGTCGTTGTCAATGAAGGTGGGGTTGGGTGTGGGTGACCTGCTGGAGTGCAGTATTGGCGGGGCGTTGGGGCGTTGGGAGTACGTCATCGCCGGTAATCCGCTGGTCCAGGTGGGCGCAGCCGAGCATCACGCGCAGCCGGGCCAGATTGTGGTCAGCCATCGGGCCTGGGCGGTTGCCCATCCGTTTTTTAGTGGCGTCGAGATGGCTGACCAGGAATTTGTCGTCCTAGACCGGGCCTTTGAGACGCTGTCTAAGGTTCCGACGGTACCGCTTGACTGGAATAGGCTCAATCCGGAGCAGCGACGGCTGGCAGAAACAGCTTTGCTCTGCTACATCCCCGGCGCGATCAAAGCTCGTCTTGATGAACAGGCCGAATGGCTGGCCGAACTGCGCCGTATTACGATCTTATTCATCGGTATTGGGGGCTTTGATTACGATTCGCAGGAAGCCGGCCCCCGCTTACAGAATTTTCTTCAGGCAGCTCAGGAGGTTACCTATCGGTTTGAAGGGTCGTTGGGTAAAGTGGCTATGGATGATAAAGGCACGGTCATGCTCATCCTTTTTGGCGCGCCGCCCTTTTTTCATGAGGATGATGCGGCCCGGGCCGTAGCCTGTGCATTAGGGTTGCAGGTGGTGGCCCAGGAGCGGCACCTGCGCATGTCGATCGGTATCACCGAGGGCGCCATCTTCGCCGGTCCGGTCGGGGCGCCGAACCACCGCGAGTACACGGTCATCGGCAGCCCGGTCAACCTGGCGGCTCGGCTAATGGAGTACGGCCGGGGCGGTTCGATTATTATCAGTGAGCGCGTTAAAGAAAAAATCGGATCGCGCTTTATGATTGACAATCTGGGTAATCTGTCCGTGCGGGGGAGTATGAGACCCACGCCGGCCTTTCTGGTAACGGGTGAGCGCGGCGTTCAAGATGAAATCTTCAACCGCTATTTGTTGCACGATGATCCGCTGGTGGGCCGCAAAGCCGAATTGGAACAAACGCGTCGCCTGGCGGCTCGCGCCCGTAAAGGGAATTTGCAACTGCTATTTCTTGAGGCTGATCTGGGTCTGGGTAAAAGCCGGCTGGCCGCCGAGTTGGTGCGCGAGTGGATGAGCGAGGGCGGAGTTGGTTACGGCAGCAAGTGTGTCAGCTTCGGCCAGCAAGTATCGTACCAGGGCTGGCGCGAAATTTTGGTGGCCATCTTTGGGCTAACCCCGGCCTTTTCAACAGAGCAAAAAATCGCTCATCTGGTAACGGGGTTGACTGAGTTGCCGACTCCGCCGGATCAGCCCCGTTATTGGCTCGATCGGCTGCCGCTGTTGGGCGATGTTTTGGGACTGGATTTGCCCGACACTTCCTTTACCCGCCACATCTCCGCCGAACTCCGTCGCGATAACACCTTTGCAGTGGTCGAAGCGATTTTGCGCCATCAGGCCGGGCGGCACCCGCTGCTGATTCTGCTGGAGGATATCCAGTGGGCCGATGATTTGACGCTTACTTTGGCCGCCCATCTGGCCCAGGCGCTGGTCGGCAGCCCGATTTTGATGGGGCTGCTCTACCGTCCCGAAGCCAATCTGGCCGATCTAACTTCGGCCATCACCCTACCTTACGCCCACGCGATGCGCCTGCTGCCGCTGTCTGAGCAGGAAAGCCTTGATCTGGTTAGGATTCTGCTGCGAGGACGATCGGTGCCGCCGGAGGTGGAAGAGGTGATTTTGAGCAAGGGTCAGGGCAATCTCTTTTTCTTACAGGAGATTACCAACCGCATTTTGGACGCCCTCGACAATCAGAAAAAGCAAACCACCGATTTGTTAGAAACCCTGGACCTGCCCGATACTATCCAAGAGGTTATTCTAGCCCGTTTCGATAGACTATCTGAAGAGGAGAAGTTGACGTTAAAAATCGCTTCGGTCATCGGTACGCACTTTCAGCGGTTGCTGCTGTCGGAAGTTCACCCGATGATCGACGCCCAATACCGGCTGCCGGAGCAACTCGATCGGCTAGAGAACGAGAATCTGGTGCGGCTAGAGCAGCCGGCGCCCAAGTGGGAATATGTGTTCCGCAGCGTGATTGCCCAGGAAGTGGTTTATGAAGGACTACTGTTAGCCCAACGCCGCCAACTACACCAGATTGTGGCTGAAGCGTTGGAGCATATCGCGCCCGATGCGGTTGAACAGTTGGCTTTTCATTTCAAACGGGGACACGATTGGGCCAAGGCGCTGCATTACCTGCGCATTGCCAGTCAACGCGCCCGTCGAGAAAATGCCAATAATGCGGCCATCGGCTACTATTCTGAAATTTTAACCTGCCTGGAGAACCTGTCCCCAACCAACCTTGTGACGACCGACTATTGGGACACCCTCTTAGAGCGGGCCAAACTGTACAACTTAATCGGCTGGCGAGACGAAGAGTTGGAGGATCTGGGTACGCTTGGGGTTATAGCCGAGGCACTCAATGATGACACCCGGCGCGCACTGGCCGCCAGGCAGTGGGCGCAGTTGTACGAAACCAGCGGCGATTACCAGTCGGCATTGGAGATTACCGAGCGCTTCGTGAACCTGGCGCGCCAGCTCGACGATAAGACGCTGCTGGGCCAGGGATATAATTGCTGGGGTCGATTACTATACTTGCGGGGGCAATACGACACCGCCCTTGATTATTTGCAGCAGGCGCTCGACCTGGCCGAACAAAGCGGTGATGTAAGCGCGATGGCCGCCAGTTTGAATAATCGGGGCCTGGTGGCTTATTACCAGGCCAATTACGACGCGGCCCGTGAGGCGTTTCAAAAATCGATAG
>JAGRCC010000442.1 GCA_020433785.1 Anaerolineae bacterium | reverse complement strand
ATTGTTAAAATCATGGGCAATTCCACCGGCCAGTTGGCCTATGGCATCCATCTTTTGGGATTGGTGCAGCTGGTCCTCGAGCTGTCTATGTTCGGTCAGATCACTAACTACACCATAAACAACTTGCCCCCTTACGGCCTGTTCCACCCGGATATTATCTCGAACCCAAATAACTGTGCCATCGACCCTGATTACTCGATATTGCATCTCTCTAGTCTGGCCGGCTCTTAACTGCTGCCACTGCCACCGGGCTAAATCACGATCTTCAGCATAAACCACTTTAGTCAACCAGCAGTTCCAGTCGGTCAAGAACATTTCCGGAGGATAGCCGGTTAGGGCCTCGACCTGGGGTGATACGTAGCGACTCTGATAACGTCCCTGGTCATTAATTTCAATCATGTAGATATAGTCATTAATGGAGGTAATAACCTGGCGAAACCGGTCGGCTAATTGAGCGTTCTGGATGGCAACAGCGATTTGGTCGGCTATCTCGCGCACAATTTGCTGGTGTTCAGCCGTGAAAGCCTGAGGAACCGGTGAAAAGAGCGTAAGCGCCCCAATTAGCTTGTCATCAGAGATAAGCGGCGCTGACAAAAACGAAGGTAGGCCTTCCGCCTCCAATTGCTGAATTATTGAAGGAAGCACTGAATGCAACATGGTTTCAGTGACAACTTGGATCTTCTGCTCAATTAAAGCCCCAAAAATCGGTCGAAACGGAGCCAGCGAAAAACGTCGACCATCGCTTTGAGTATGATCTATTTGTTCAGCCAGCACAACACCTTCATTCGCTTCCAGATCATACAAGCTTATACTAGCCTGCTGGTAACCCACTAACTGCTGCAAGTTCATCAATGTTACCTGAGCGATGTTCTTCGCCGAATGTGCCGCCAAGATGGCTTTATCAATTTGATTTATGATCCTAAGCCGATCGGCGTAACGCTGCATGGCCTCTTCGGCCTGTTTGCGTTCGGTAATATCGCGCACTATGGATAAAACCAGGCTATCATCGCCATCGCCTAGCCGCGAGGTGCTGACTTCAACCGGAATCCGCCGGCCCAGGCGGTCGATATCGATCATTTCAAAATACTTGTCATTTTGTTTGAGTTCTTGGCGGATCACGGCACCGGCTCGGCCCCGCACCTCCGGAGCTTGGAGATCAGTCACCTTCATAGTGATGAGTTCAGCCCGGCTGTATCCCAATAATCGGCACGCGCTGGGATTAACGTCAACAATTTGATCATCTTGTCGGTTGAGAAAGATGGCATCTTTGGCCCGCTCAAACAGCGAACGGTAGCGGGCTTCACTCTTTTGCACGGCTAGCTCGGCGTTCTTTAAATCGGTGATGTCGTTGATAACCGCGATAAAATAATCGGCTTCACCCGATATCTGCCGAATTAAGGAAACCGTTAAATCCACCCAGATTAAAACGCCATCCGCGCGAAAATAGCGCTTGTTCAAGGTGTACATTTCGATTTCACCGGCCAACATTTGCTGAGTATAGCGCAAATCGAGTTCGAGATCATCGGGATGGGTGATATCTTGAAAGGTTAAGGTCAACAAGGTCTGGTGCGAATAGCCCAGAATATCGCACAGTTTTTGATTAACGCGCAGCCACTGCCCATTGGGGGCGACATGAGCCAGCCCTACAGCTGCCCGTTCAAAGGTGGCACGAAACCGTTTTTCACTTTCAGTTTCAAGGTCAATATAATTTTGCCTTAATTGCTTTAGATTGTGCCGGGTGCGCCTAAGCAGGAACAGTAGTCCACCCACGACGAATCCCAGCATAAGTCCAACCAACAACAGCGTCCGCCACTCCGTTTCAGAAACGGCCATATCTTCTATGTCTAGCGACGAATAAGATAGGGTATCTAGGGTGTAAGACAAGGCGAATTGAATGAAGATGATTCTCGTTTGGTACAGGGGGTCAACTAATAGAGTGACAAAGTTGGGAATATCACAATGGAGCGGGGTGTGGTGACATATTCGAAAGTTTTCAAACAAACGAAAAAGATTTAACACCTGGCATCCTTAATTTAGTACCAATCTATGAGGGATACGATATTTTCCTACCAATGATAGGCGTTACACAATTGATGTAACGAACCCGGTGACCGTCACTTTTTGCCGAAAAAGAACTTCCGTTTAGTCTAAGTCGATTTACCGCATCCAAGTGACTGTCACCGTTTGAACTGCGTAACGCCTAAACAGGTGTACCAGCGTAGTACCTCTCCTAAGGTTGACAGATGATGGTAAAAAAGTGTTTATCTATTTTAATTCTACTATGGAAGCGACAAAAACAGAAAATCCTCTCCATTTCAGCCATCAATTCGAAACCAAGGCTGAATTCCTAAGACGACAAAAAAGTCCACTTTTGTGAAGGTGAATTGTCATCACTGGCTGGAATAGTCAATTCTTGTCACAACTTTTTTTACAGATAGGATTTCAATTAACCCTACACAAAACGGCAAAAAGTGATACACTACTACTATCAAAAAATCTTTCACTGACGAAGGAGTGTCACTATGTCGTATGAAATTAATGCAAAACAAAGTTATAATCGCCCCGCCGGCCAACTCAGCGAAACCGCCTCGGATTTACTGGTAAAATTGGGCGGCAAACCCTCTGATAAAAATAATCCCGCTAAAGGCCAACTGGAAGTCATTTTCAATAAAAAAATCAAAGATCGCGCTCTACCGAACCGCTGTCAAGTTCGTATTAAAGTTGTGGCCGACTCTGACAATAATTCGACCATGATGGCTAAAGTTTTTCCGGTTGACCCGATGGGTAATAAACTCACCTTCGGAGTTCGTGGTGATGCTACTCAAGTGGTCATGGATACGTTTCTGGCTGAACTGGACTCATCACTCTAAAAATAAGTTCTTGTAACAATAGTAAACTTTTGTCAAAACAAATTTAACCGAAGCGACCTTAATTCGTTTACCCTAATTCATCGAACTGTGCTACACTATGGGTGTCTAGCAAAGGTGCTAAGAGTTTAATGACAACGTTGACTCTTCA
>JAGRCC010000441.1 GCA_020433785.1 Anaerolineae bacterium | reverse complement strand
CTGGCCGCCGGTCATCGCCCCTGCGCCGAGTGCAACCGGCCGCGCTACAACGAGTTTGTGCGGCGGTGGCGGCAGGCCCACCCCGACAGCATCGACAGCATCGACACCGTTCTGCACCGGGCGCGGTTCGTGCCCCGCCAGCCCGACTGGCAGCAGAAGAAACGCACCTACACCGCCCAACTCGATGAGTTGCCCGACGGCGCGTTCATTATCCTCAATACCTCGCGTGAGGCCGTCCCGTTTCTGGTCCGGGCCGATGCGCTCTATCCCTGGCATTTCAACGGCTACGGCGATCCCACCCCGCGCCCTATCCATCAGCTCGTAACGGTGCTCACCCCTGAGCCAACCGTCCGCACCCTCACCGCGGGCTATCGCCCCCATATTTATCCTACCTCATAGTATAAATAGATTGGTCCAGTTTCCTTTGGGCTGGCACGATCAGTCTTGCCCACTTATTTGAGCCGCTTGATCGAACAAATAGCTGAAACTGGACCAATCTTGCCATATCATTAACCTTTCGCCGGACATCTTTTTGGTATCGCTGGCATAATTTGGTATTATTTCTACTGTATATTTCCGCAGTGCACCCTAGAGAAAGCCCAAACATAATGAAACGCGACGATAGTCTCAAAAATGGGGAAAAGTTCAGCCGCCGGTGGCTGATTACAATTATTTTGGGGACGCTGGCTGTAACCGCGCTGGGATTGTTCCTGTTGAGTAGCTACCGCGCCCCCCAGATCGAAGCGGTGTCGCTGCCGGACATCGCCAACGCGATTGACGATAATCAAGTCAAGAGCATCTCCCTGCGCGGCGACCTGATCACCGTCACCCAATTTGACGGCAGCCGCTTGAGTGCCCGCAAAGAGTCGAACGTCAGCTTCTTTGAGTCGATGCAGCTCCTGGGCATATCGCCCGCAACATTGAAGACGCTACCGATTGTAGTCGAAGATTTGCAGGGCGGCATCTCTAATTATTTGGGGCTGGGGTTAACGCTGGCACCGCTGATGTTGATCGGTTTCTTCATCTTTATGGCCTTTAGACACGTGCAGCGCGGCGGGATGGCCGGCGGTTTTCCCAACCAAATTGGCCAAAGCAACGCCCGCGTTGTCTCCGACACGGCCGAGGCCGACAACGCCACCGACCGCCCTAAAGTCACCTTTGACGATGTGGCCGGCGCCGGGCAGGCTAAGTTTGAGCTTCAGGAGGTGGTCGAATTTCTGAAAGAGCCGGAGAAGTTTACCAAATTGGGCGCGCGCGTACCCAAAGGGGTATTGATGGCCGGCCCGCCGGGGACCGGCAAAACGTTGATGGCCCGGGCCGTGGCCGGCGAGGCCGGGGTGCCTTTTTTGCACATCTCCGGGTCTGAGTTTGTGGAGATGTTTGTCGGCGTCGGTGCGTCTCGCGTGCGGGATCTGTTCAAAAAGGCCAAAGACCAAGCGCCCTCGGTGGTGTTCATCGACGAGATCGACGCGGTCGGCCGGCGGCGCGGCGTGGGCTTAGGCGGCGGCAACGACGAGCGCGAACAAACGCTCAACCAAATTCTGGTGACGATGGACGGGTTCGACACCAGTACCAACGTCATTGTCATCGCCGCCACCAACCGGCCCGATATTTTAGACCCAGCTTTGCTGCGGCCCGGCCGGTTTGATCGTAAAGTGGTGCTGGATTTGCCCGATGTCGAAGCCCGCGAGGCCATCTTGCGCGTCCATACCCGGGGCAAGCCGCTTGAGGCGGATATTTCGCTGTCAGATTTAGCCAAACTGACCCCCGGCTTTGCCGGAGCCGATTTGGAGAATTTGGCTAACGAAGCCGCCATTCTGGCCGCGCGCCGCAACTTATCGACCATCGGCGAGCCGGAGTTTCAGGACTCCATCGAGCGCATTATCGCCGGCCCTGAGCGGAAGGGCAATTTGCTGACCGCCACCGAGCGCCGCACCGTGGCCTACCACGAAGCCGGCCACGCCGTGGTGATGCACTTCGCCGAGGAAACCGATCCGGTCCACAAGGTCAGCATTGTCTCCCGAGGCATGGCCCTGGGGTACACTATGCCGCTGCCGGAAAATAACCGGCAGCTTCGCTCGAAAGAGGCCTTTGTCAGCGAAATCGTCGGGCTGCTGGGCGGTCGGGCCGCCGAGGAGATCGTCTTCAACCGCATTACTACCGGGGCTGCCAACGATTTAGAGCGAGCCACCCGCCTGGCCCGGGCGATGGTCACCCGCTTCGGGTTTAGCGAAAAACTGGGCATGCGCACCTTCGGCGAGGAACAGGGCAACCCCTTTTTAGGCAGTCTGGGCGAAACTCGCGACTACAGCGAAGAGCGCGCCCAGGCCATCGATCAGGAGATCGATCAGATTATTCAAGCGGCCTATCAGCAGGCCAAAGATCTCCTCATCGAATACCGGACGAAGTTAGATGCTCTGGCGGAGACCCTGTTAGAACAGGAAACCGTCAACCGGCCGCAATTTGAAGCTCTCATGGCCTAGTTAAACGGCTGTGGCATTCCGTGTGATTAAAATTCGCGACGACGAAGTGAGCCAATGACCATTCGCAATCTAAAGTCACTGTTCAACCCCCAATCAGTGGCCGTGATTGGAGCCTCCAAGAAGGCCAACAGCGTCGGCGCGACGGTCATGCGCAGCCTGCTGCAAGGCGGCTTTGATGGCGCGATCATCCCGGTTACGCCCAAATACAAAGCCGTGGCCGGCGTCCTGGCTTTTCCCGATGTAGCCAGCCTGCCCGAACCACCCGACCTGGCCGTCATCTGCACCCCCCCGGCGACCGTGCCCGGCCTGATCGCCGAGTTGGGCGCGCGCGGCACCCGCGCCGCCATCGTGCTGACCGCCGGCCTGGAGCGCTTGCAGGACGACCAGGGTCGCTCGCTGCAACAGGCCATGCTCGACGCAGCCAGACCGCACCTCCTGCGCATTCTGGGGCCAAACTGCCTGGGCCTGA
>JAGRCC010000440.1 GCA_020433785.1 Anaerolineae bacterium | reverse complement strand
CATACGCTTCCGGATGAAACGACCATATAGCGATGTTGCGGCGCGGCGCGATATGGTTCATCGGGATCACAAAGGGCCAATCCTGACCGTTGCGGGCGATGAAGACCAGCAAATCAGCCTGGTCGTGGTGGCGTACGTCACACTGGTAGCGCCCGCCGCCCTTTTTGAGTCGGTGAAATCTACTTATTTTGACCTCAACCTTGACCGCCCGGCCGGCTTCATCCTGCACCCACAGGTCAAAGGGACACTTATGGGTGGTCGTCTGGGTGCGGTAGCCCATCTGCCGGATCAGCGCATCCACCACCTGCTCCGCCTCGTGTGAGAGCTGTTGCGCCTGGAGCTGGCGCTTGTTTTTCAAGGTGCCGTTTTGACGATGAATCCACCACCAGCGTTGCCGGCGTAAAAATTCATCATTCTCTTGCCGCATCTCCCAATAGAGCGGATCGTCCTTGTCCCGTTCGTAATCCATCCTCGCGCCGGCTGTCATTTTGGCCCCTCTACCCTTCCGCTTCCCGTTCCAGCCGGGGTACGGCCTCAAAGAACAGGTGGCAGTATCCTTCCACCAGGCTGGCGATGGCCAGCTTCTCAGCCTCAGAATAGGGGATGAAGTCGAAATTGTCGCTGCTGCAGAGATGGACCAGGGCGCCATTGTCTAACGACAGGGCTGCGTGGTAACACAACGGCACGCCGTTCTCGCTCAGCGGTTGGCCAACGCCGGGTTCGCCATGCAGCAGGTGAATGCGGCCCTGGGTATCTTTCACGGTGGTGAAAACAAATTCCTCCAGGGGGATCAGGCCGGTATCGTTCATCGGGGATACTCCTCATCCGGGAGCGCTTCACTCGCCCGAACGGCGCCGGCTAGGGCCTTTATGCCGTGGCCGCCGGCTCGACTGGCCCACTGCCACAGATCGGCATCTTTAAGCTGCTGGCAAGCGTCCATAAAATCATCAGGCTCGGCTCGACCGGCCTCGCGCCAGGTTTCTAACAAGCCCAGCCACGTTTGCAGGGCATATATGGTATCCTGCGTGGTCAACAACCAGTCGGTGATTACTTTTTGGTGATCCATTTTATGCACCTCCACTGACTTCATTCACAAAAGCCCGCGCTTTGTGGTCGGGGATGCCAAAGGCGCGCAGCCAGGCCAGCCCTTCCTCACCGGACAAAAACCAGGCGGCACTGGCCCGATCGTGGGCGGAGATGCTCAACTCCTGGGAGCAATCTCGAATAGCCCGGTAGACCACAGCGGCCAGGAGCCAGCGGACGGGGTCGCCTTGATGATTGCGATAGCTGGGACGAATGTGAGTGCGGTTCATTAGGCATACTCCAGCACCGGGATGGCGTTGATGGGTGTAACTACTTCATTTATGGCGACAGTAGCTTCAGCCAGATCAAGCTCGACTTCCAGTGTGTCAAGCCAGGTCTTGATCTTTGTCAGTTCCGGCTCATCCAATCGAGCCAGAATGTTTTGGAACCGACTCTGTAGCTGTTGGCGACTAGGTTGCTCGAAGCCCTGTCCACCGTCCGTGTTCACTTCAGCCAGGAATGCATCCGCGGTCGGCCACTCGGCCAGGCAGTTCAGGCACCAGCGCCGGCTGCCGTTAACCCCCACAATCTTCTCCTGTCCGCAGCGGGGGCATTCGAACTCCTGGGGTTTGAGTTGGTACTTGGGTTGTTCAGTCGCATCCAGGTTGGTCGCTGCGTTGAATTCGGCGTGCTGATCTTTTCGGATGGGGGCTAAGGGGTCATCTGTCTTGCGGCCGTTTTGGCTAGAATTTGGAAACGCAACCGCGGCCTGGTTGGGGACCCCAGATGTTTGGACTGGTTGTTGGGCCGGCTTGCTGCCGATGTTGGTGGTGTCGATTTCGTAAGTTTGGCCATCGGCTTTCCGCACTACCCGTTTGTTTAACTGCGGAACTTCCGCAGTTGTCTCCATTTCTTGTCGAATGCGGCCAACCGTTTTATCATCGACCCCGCAGTGACGGGCGATTTCCCGGTTGCTTGACCGGATGCCATAGAGATGTCGCAGCGCCTGACGGACAACGTGCTGTTTATCCTTGTTGGTTCGCCGCAGACCATGTTTCTGATTGGCGGTCAAGGCCAGCCACTCGGCTTCGGTTCGCGTGCCAGATTGCAGGTTGGCCAGTAAGGTCGTACCAACTCGTTTAGCCGCTTCGCCGCGATGGAAGCCATCAAAAATATAGATGATGCCGTTGTCATCCATAACCCCTTCGATGGGATCAAAGACGGTACCGTTCGCCATCATGTCGGCATATTCTTCGACAATGGTCAGATTGATCTCGGCCCGGCTCTGGATAAATATGAGTTCGTTGGGATGATATTCGGCCTGCTTTTGTGGTTTTATTTGTTGAGACATTTCTGCCTCCAAGATTTTTCTGCTAATCATCTATAGATGTTGTTGAGAGCTATCCTATCACAACTCTGTGCGTTTGTCAACACCTGTACAGAGTTTTATGGGGATTATTTAATCAAATATAAAGCCGGTGTTTTTTTACCGGCTTTAACTGATATTTAGAGCATGATTTTTTGGATAATAAAAAACCGACCAAGAAATCGCCTTGGTCGGTCATGTTAGAATGGAATAGTCTGTCTTAAAATCGCCTAGTCTTCTCCATTTTCAGTGGTATGTTGTCGGATTGAACGCCGTTCAGTCCGCATCTGTTCGGCTACCTCCGGGTATTTGACCTGATATGGGTTTCCATCTTCATCAAACACTCTTACACCGATCATCTGTCCATCATACTCTTTGTACTTGTTTGCGTAAACTTCTGCACAATACGCTACATCAGCTTCATCCATTTGCAGTCGATAACCACGCTTGATTACCTGAATATAACCAGCTTTTGCCCAACGGCTGAAGTTCGGGTGAGAAATGGTAATACCATGAATTTTACTGTATTTCCGGCTGGCTTCAGATGCGCTAATCTTCTCACCCTTCAAATGAGTGTATTTTTCCGTAATAATTTCCTCTTTTGTCTGGGGTTCTTGACTATTACCGTTTTGATCAGCCACTACAACTAATTCTCCTGAGGACGTTGTGCGTGTCTGTAACATACCATCCGCAATGAGTTGGGTCAATACTTTTTCTTTAACCCCATACCTGCGGGCTGCTTCATCAAGAGAAAGATAAATTGGGTTGGGCATCGGAGCCTCCTTTATTAAATTACTAAAGTTGTTGCTCCAACAATCAGAGATTAAAACGTTTGTCTACGACAGAAACAAATATAAAAGGCAATTACCTGGCCCCGTTTCAAAAAAAGGTTTAGGAAACCTCTGCTCTATCCTCTGAGCTACGGGGGCCAGATTTTCAATAGATTAGTATACTCAAAAGCAAAGTAAGGGGCAACAAAATTGGGGGGAAGGGCTACTTGAAGATCACTTCTCGGCGGTCGTTGGGTCAATAATCATCGTGACGGGTAACACCCGGTTGGCAGGAATACCGATCTGCCGCACATATTCCCAAACCGTTTTCTCATCAAGGGCTGCGCAGACAGCGTAGAGTTTGTCAGCCGTCACGTAACTCTGGATCCACTGGATGGCTGGACCCATCTCATTCAATACGCTGACACTATGTTGGGCGGCGGCGCGCAACTCGGCGGTCGATAAGCTGCCCACCCCCGGTATATCACTTTCAATAACATATTTAGGCATAATGGGGTTCATTTCTCTGATGGAGTGTTTACCGGATGCAGACAAAGCCCCCTATTAGCCGGCGCTAACAGGGGGCAGGTCGAAGGGTTAATGACCCTCTTTGACCTCGATGATCTCATCGGCGACGCCGCCGTGGGCCTCACGATGAACGGCTTCAGCCGCTTCTTTGCTGGGGGCTTCGCACAAACAGAAAACCGTGCCTTCCTCTTCATTGATCCAGTAATGTAGATAATTCACGCCATACTTGCCTTGAACCTCGAGATCTTTGGCGTGGCCTTCGGCGGCCGCCTCAGCGGTTAAGCCTACTACATTTTTGTGAACATCCATATATAGGGGCATTGAATTCTCCTTTTGGTTAAAGCTGTTTTGTGTACAGCAGCTTGATAGTAATTTTTATTAGATCCACCCTCGCCGGTGGGCGGTATCTCACTAGGTCAAAGGGGTATTCTTCTCTTAAATGGACTTACAACCCCACCATCTGGATGATTATTAGTCCCGTCACAGCAATACTTCCTAACCCCATCACTACTTGATACCTTTTGGGTGAGCTTTGCGGGGTATCATCATTGGCTCGCAAGCCCCAGTGCCGAGCAAATTCCGCTTCCCGCTCTTTGTGCAGCGCTTTCCCCAGTTCGTGATTTATGATCGGATTCATTTCTGCCTCCCTATAGTTTTATGCGTTGGTTTATTTATCGTTTATTTTGATCACAGTTTAACAGCCCACCGTTATGGCAGTGTCTATTGCATCGTTAATGGATTGTCTATTCTGAAAAAACGTTACTTTTTTGCCTATTGCATTGGCACCATCCCCATGCTATAATCGTAAAATCACTTTTACCTCACTTTCAATTAAATAAGATTGTTTTAGTCTGAGGAGAGATACCATGCTTGAAGTTCAGTTGCTGGGAAAATTTGCAGCAAAACTGGATGACCAGCATCTCGACATCCCCTCACGACCTGCTCAGGCCCTTTTGGCCTACCTCATCCTCAATACTCACAAATCATTTCGCCGTGAAAAACTGGCCGGTTTGCTGTGGCCGGAATCTGACGAAACCAATGCTCGCAACAATTTACGTCAGGCTCTATGGCGGCTCCGTAAGTTGCTGGGCGACGGATTCTTCCTGGCCGATAAAGTCTCGGTCGGCTTTAATCATCAAGCCGATTACCGGCTTGATGCGAAACAGCTCCAAGCCGACATCGACGACAACACCTCGATTGAGACTCTGATACAAATGGTGGCTGTCTATGAAGACAAGCTGCTGCCGGGGTTTTATGATAGTTGGGTCACGCTAGAGCAGGAGCGACTGCAAGCCGTCTATGAGGATCGAATGCAGTTGCTTTTGACGCGGCTGGTCGAGACTGTCCGCTGGCGGGAGACCCGTGAGTGGGCCGAGCAGTGGATCGCCCAAGGTCTGACACCGGAACCGGCTTACCGTGCTCTTATGACCGCTCAAGCAGCATTGGGCGACCTGACCGGAGTAGCGACGGTTTATCAACGTTGTAGAGATGCGCTTGATGAAGAATTAGGCGTTGAACCCTCGGCTGAAACCCAAGTTCTCTTTCAAAAACTTACCTCCGGTGAACTGCAACTCCAGCCTCAAAAGCAGTTAGCCAAGCCGGCCATACCCGTAAAACTTCCTGTTCAGACAACGCCGTTTGTGGGTCGAGAAGATGAACTCTCCCGGCTTGCCACCCTCCTAACCGATCCTACCGTCAAATTGATCACCGTGCTTGGGCCGGGCGGCATGGGCAAAACCCGGCTGGCCATTGAAGCAGCCAGAGCACAGGCCGAAGCCTTTACCGATGGCGTTTACTTTGTGCCGCTGGCCCCACTTGATGATCCGGGCTTCATTTCCTCAGAGATTGCGGAGGAGATCGGTCTTATCCTTCATTTCAAAGACCATCAGGAACATTGGAAAAACGATACCCAAGTCGAGCAGATATTGGCCTACCTTCGCGACAAACACCTGCTACTGATCTTGGACAACAGTGAACATTTGCTGACTACGGCCTTTCCTTCTCTGCCAGAATGGGATAAAAGCGTGGATCAGCTGGCGGCTGAGATACTCCAAGTCGCGCCTCATGTAAAAATTCTGGCAACGTCCCGCGAGCGCCTCAACCTCCATGGCGAGACGCTCGTGCCTCTGGACGGTTTAACGATTTCCGCTCCAGTGACGCAGAAAACAAATGGGGCTCTCGCCTCGGAGGATGCGCCGGGGTTCATCGCCTCCGGTGCGGTTGAACTATTCCGGCAGGGTGCGCGTCGAGTTCGACCAAACTTTGAGCTGGAACCGGATAATGTCGGTGATGTTATCGACATCTGCCGTCTGGTGGGCGGTATGCCGCTGGGAATCGAGTTGGCTGCAGCCTGGATCGAGTTACTTTCCCCGGCTGAAATCGTCGCCGAAATTCGGCAAAACCTCGATTTTCTGGAAACCGATCTAGGCAACATCCCCGACCGTCACCGCAGCGTGCGCCTGATCTTCGAGTCGACCTGGCAGCGGTTAACTGCTGCTGAGCGGGCAACCTTTCAACAGTTATCTATCTTTCGGGGAGGCTTTACCCGCGACGCGGCCCAAACCATAACCGGGGCTTCGCTGCGGACGCTGATGGTTCTGGTTAACAAATCGCTTCTGCGCCCTAATCTCCAGGGCCGATATCACCTGCACGAACTGCTGCGACAGTTTGCCGCCGAACATCTGACCCAGGACCCGCTGGCCGAAACAGCGGTCAAAGATCGCCACTGCGCTTACTTTGCCACCTTCCTCCATCAAAAAGAACCCGATTTGCGCACCCGGAAGCAAGCTCAAGCCTTGAATGACATTGAGGTCGAGCTTGATAATGTGCGGACTGCCTGGAATTGGGCAGTGACCCATAAAAATAGCGCGGCACTTCAAAAAGCGGTGGAGAGCGTATGTGAATTTATTCGCGTTCGGGGGCGAATTGATGAGGGGTGGAGATTTTTCCAACCGGCGGCGCGCGCCTTTGGCTGGCAGGGGTTTTGGACAGCGGAAGATATCCCCGACAGCGACACCATGTTCAAGCATATGCTGCAAATGTTGGACGCCCCAGCGGACAAGATAGAGAATGGCGACGATAGACAAATCGTCTTAAGCAAGATATTGGCTCGAGACAATAGGCTTTACTGAGAATCTCCTCATGCGGCCTGGAAGGCCTGCCAAACGCGTCAAGAATGTCTCGAACTGTTACATCAATTGGGCGATCGCGTTGAGATAGCCTGGGTTATCCGCTATGGTGCCCACGTTTGGCAGTCGCCATCGCAAGTACGAACCCTTTACCAAAAAGCACTGGCCATCTTCGAGGAGGCCGGTGATGAACGCGGCAAACTCGAAATGCCCTATCGATTGGGCTGGATTACGGCGCAACTCGGCAATTACCAAGAGGCCGAGCAACATTATCTCGACGGTTTGGCTTTGGCCCAAGAATTTAATCGCCGGGACATCACCCTTTTTTGTCTCTATGAGTTGGGCTATGTCCACTGGGTTTTGGGCAATTATCAAACCGCAGAAACGTATTGCCAGGAAAGCATAACCATCGCAACCGAACTCGGCTGGCCAAGTTTAATTGCCTATACTCAACGTTATTTGGCCCGTATTGCCCTGAGCCAGAATAATCTGTCACAGGCCCGGACCTACCTGCAAAACAGCCTGGCCATCTATGAGGAACTCGGGCTGCGGGGCCACTGGGCCGATACGCTGGGAGAAATGGGGCACGTCGCCCTGGCGGAGCAAGATTTGGCCACCGCCGCCCAACTGGCTGAGGAGAGTCTGACCCTGTGCCAAGAGCTAGACCACCGGACAGGCGAGATTACGCCTTATACCATTCTTGGCGAAGTGGCTCTTGGCTTGGGTAAGTTTGATATTGCCGGACAACATTTCCGGCAAGCCTCGCAGATTGCCTGTGAGGTCTGGCAGCCGGCTCTGGCCCTGCACGCCCTAGTTGGGCTGGCTCGACTTTTCGCCAGTGTGGGCGAGAAAGAACAGGCTTACGATACCGCGACATTTATCCTGCATCACCCGATAAGCTGGAAGTGGTCTAAGGATACCATTGCTCCGCTTGCTGCCGAGTTGGAAGCAGAACTTCCACCCAATGAAAGAAATATAGCGCAGACCCAAGCCAGCGCGAAAAACCTTGAACAGGTTGTTGAAGAACTCATTACAACAGAGGGATACCATGCTTGAAGTTCAGTTGCTGGGAAAGTTTGCAGCAAAACTGAATAGCAAGCCGATTGAAATCCCCTCCCGACCTGCTCAAGTCCTTCTAGCCTTCCTTATCCTTAACGCTCACAAATCGTATCCCCGGGAAAACCTGGCCGGGCTGTTGTGGCCCGACTCCGATGAAACCAACGCACGCAACAATCTTCGTCAAGCCCTGTGGCGGCTTCGTAAGTCGGTAGGAGACGATTTCTTCGTGGCCGATAAAGTCTCCGTTGGCTTTAACCCGCAAGCCGACTACCGGCTTGATACTGAACGCCTGCAAAAAAACATCGACAATACAACCTCAATTGAAGAATTAATTCAGATTGTTGAGGTCTATCAAGGCCCGCTTTTGACCGGTTTTTACGAAGATTGGGTGATATTGGAGCAGGAGCGACTGCAAGCGGTTTTTGAACACCGCATGCAGGTGCTCTTAAGTCGGCTGGTCGAAGCGCAGCGCTGGCCAGAGGTATTGGAGTGGGGCGAACGCTGGATCGCTTTGGGACAGATCCCAGAACCGGCCTATCGAGCGCTCATGATGGCGCATAACAGTTTGGGCGACCGCTCGAATGTGGCCGCCGTCTACCAACGCTGTGTCAAAGCTCTTGAACAGGAGCTGGGTGTCGAACCCTCGACTGAAACCCAAACCCTCTTTCAACGCCTGACGACCGGCGAAGTTGTCCCGCCTCCGCAAACCACGCAACCGCGCCCCCGCCCGACCGTAAAACTGCCCCTTCAGCCAACCCCCTTCATTGGCCGGCACCGTGATCTGAGAGAAATAAGTAGTCTTTTGAACAGCCCCACAACCCAGCTGGTGACCATCCTCGGTCCCGGCGGCATCGGCAAGACTCGGCTGGCGGTCGAAGCCGCGCAAGCGCAAAGTCATGCCTTTGCTGATGGCGTCTATTTCGTGTCGCTGGCGTCTGTCGATGCTCCAGACCAAATCGCCGCCCCCATCGCCACGGAAATCAATTTTTCCTTCCACATCCGGGATCAAGGCGAACGGTGGGAGAATGACTCTGAAAGTGATCAACTGCTGGCTTATTTACATGACAAGCACATACTGCTGATCCTCGATAATCTTGAACATTTGTTAGCAGAGATATCGTTTATCGCCGACATCCTTCAATCGGCGTGTGATGTGAAGGTCTTGGCCACCTCACGTGAGCGTCTCGGGTTGCGCGGCGAGACCGTCTATCCGATTGGCAGCCTGCACGTGCCTACAAAAATGAGCGAAGATGTCCAGACCATCGTTGACCGTCATGATGCCATTCAGTTATTTGTTAACTGTGCCAAGCGGGCGCAACCCACATTTGAGCTAACCGTTGATAATCTCAATGACGTTATCAACATTTGCCGACTGGTTGACGGCCTGCCGCTGGGCATCGAACTCGCCGCAGCCTGGATGGGGCTGCTTACACCCCGGGAAATTGCCGCTGAAATCAAATCGAATTTGGACTTTCTAACGGCTAACTGGCGCGATATACCGGCCCGCCACCAAAGCATCCGCTCCGTTTTTGCGTCCTCATGGCAGCGATTGGCTGATCGTGATAAAGACGTATTTCAACAATTGTCCGTTTTTCGAGGGGGCTTTACCCGGCAGGCGGCAGAACAGATTACCGGCGCAAATCTGCAAAACCTGATGACGCTGGTCAACAAATCGCTCATCCAACCTGATTATACAGGCCGATACCACATCCACGAGCTTCTGCGACAATTTGGGGCTGAACACTTGGCGGCATCGACCGAGCAGGAGACAGCCGTTCGTGACCGTCACTGTGCATACTATACCGCCTTTCTCAAGCAGCGAGAACCCCATCTGAACGGACGAGATTTGCATAGGACTCTGACGGAAATCAGTATTGAGATCGATAACATCAGAAAGGCCTGGCATTGGGCCATAACACATCAGAATTTAAGCGCCATCAATGACGCGATGGAAGGTCTGTGTGAATACTATCGTATTCGCGGCTTTCTGCGAGAAGCGTATGACTTTTATCCGCCCGACTTGGAAGTGATGGGCTGGCAAGGATTCGACTCACCGGAAGCGCTGCCGGATAAGGACACGTTGTACAATGAAGTTGTGACTCTGCTGCACAATGCCAAAATAACCCCGAGCGATCCCCTCGATCACGATCTGCTCCGCGGCAAACTCTTGGCTCGCTATGCCCGTCTTCATTGCGAATCCCCCCGCAATGATTGGTATGCCTGCCAAACACGTCGCGATGCACTGCACATTCTGAGCCAGACCGGAGATCGGAGAGAGATAGCTTATCTGCTGCGCTACCTAGCTCACATCGGCTTTACCCCGCAGCAAACGCGCTATCTGTATCAACACATCCTACCCATCTTTCAAGAATTTAACGATACTAGAGGTACGGGTGAAACCCTATACCGGCTGGGAATGGTGGCGGCCCAATTGGGTGAATACGACAAGGCTAAGCGGTTATATCAAGATAGTATGGCCAGCCTGCAAAAGCTGGGCCGTTCAGATGTGATAGGGGTCTGCCTCGATGAACTAGGATACGTCTATTGGGCTTTGGGCGACTACCAGCAAGCGGAAGCGAAGTGTAAGGAAGGGTTGATCGTTTCTAACAACGTGGGCTATCAAAGCTTGACAGCCTCTATCGAAATCAACTTAGCCCGTCTCAAAATAGCCACGAACGCGTATCAACCGGCCAAACAGCTGCTCCAAAACAGTCTAAAAAATTACCAAGAAGTGGGTTTACGCGGCATGCAAGCCGATACGCTGGCCCTCTTAGCCCATCTGGCGGTTATGACCAACGATTTTGCCGAGGCCCAACAGTTGGCCGAGGAAAGCCTCGCCATGTGTAAAAAATTAGACCATTGTCAGGGATTAGCCAAACCCCTCACCGTACTGGGCGAAGTTCATTTGGGGTTGGGTAATTTTGAGCGAGCGGAACACTATTTCCACGAAGCGATCAAAGCGGCCAGCGAAGCTTGGACACCGCCGTATGCCTTGCATGCCCTGGCCGGATTGGCTCGTCTTTTAGCAACCGTAGGCCAGCAAGCGGATGCTTATGAGACAGCGGCATTTATCCTGCATCAACCGGTAAGTTGGCAATGGTCCAAGGATCGTATTGCTTCGCTCGCTGGCGAGTTGGAAGCAGAACTTCCGCCCAATGTAATTAACCTGGCGCAGACACGAGCCAGAACGAATAACCTCGAACAGGTTGTTGAAGAACTAACCAGGGTGCGCTCAGCGGCACAATAACGCCCTTTCAACGAACAGTAGTATCATCGACCACTGCCGTTTTCTCACCATCGAGACAACCAGCAGCACCGGCCGCGTACGTACGTACCATAGTGAGAATGGTGATGATGGTGTCGCCGTCGCTGCGATCATAGTAATTCCCTCTACTAGGAGCGACAAAGCTTGCTTTGTCTTACCTCGGCTTTGACAAAGCAAGCTTTGTCGCTCTCCGACTTTTACAGCGTAAACATCAGTGTCCCGACTACAATCAGCAGTGAGCCGACGATAACCTTCCAGGTGAGCGGATCACCCAAAAACAGCACAGACAGGATCAGAATAAAGACCAGGCTCAGCTTGTCGAGCGGCGCGACCCAGGAGGCGTTGCCCAACTGCAAGGCCCGAAAGTAGAACAGCCACGAGGCCCCGGTCGCCAGGCCGGACAGCACCAAAAATATTAGCGTTCGCTGCGAAATCGTGGCAAGCTGCACTTGCTCCCGCCGGGCGAACACAATCCCCCAAGCCAACAGCAGAATAATTACCGTACGGATCGCCGTCGCCAGATCCGAGCTAATCTCCTCTACCCCTATCTTGCCGAATATCGTCGTCAGGGCAGCGAACACCGCCGCCAACAGTGCATAAAACCACCAGCTTGTCCCAATGAATGATTGCATCACTATCTCCTTAGTCGTTATTTCACCCTGCCTAATTGCGGCTGAGATAGTAAAGTTTACTCCAACCCCGCTAAAATCGGTAGCGTGACAATTCAAGCTAAACAGGGACGGATGGCGGGTGTCTTAGGGAATTGTGGCCGGAACGGCTACGCTATCGACTGAATCCGTAGCCGTGATTGGGCTAGGGGGCGGCGCCATTCCAAGGCCATGGATGGCATACGAGTGACGGATAATATAGGAGTTACGCCCTTGACATCC
>JAGRCC010000439.1 GCA_020433785.1 Anaerolineae bacterium | reverse complement strand
TTTAACGTAATATCTGACAGGTTTTATCCCAAATTTTACAACAAACATGATGTTCGAACGAACCGTTGTCGACAAAATAACGGAATTTACGAAAACCTGTCAGGTCTCCGCCCTAACACGAGAAGTGCTGACCATTCACAAAATACTTATTAATAAGGAAACAACCATGTACTTAACCAGACATCAAACATCACAAGGCCCGTGCTGGGCGCTGGATGGGGCCTATTTGCCCCGGCATTTTAGTTTGGAAATGCTCCTGGAGCTACCGCAACCCGCCATCGGCCCCTTGCTACAAACATTGCCCACGACAGATACAGCCGATGGTCCGCTGCTGCCGCCCTTAGAGCCCATGCACGAAGTGTGGGCCAGCGGCGTAACCTACTTGCGCAGCCGTGAAGCCCGTGAGATTGAGTCTGAAACGAAAGATGTCTATGAAAAGGTCTATCTGGCCCAACGCCCCGAACTGTTCTTTAAATCGGTCGGCTGGCGGGCCGTTGGACACAGCATGCCCATTCGCATCCGGCACGATAGCGGCTGGAACGTGCCTGAACCGGAATTAACGGTGGTCATCAACGGCCATCGCGAAATTGTGGGCTTTTGCGTGGGCAACGATGTCTCATCGCGCGATATTGAAGGGGCCAACCCCCTCTACCTACCGCAGGCCAAAGTCTACAGCGGCTCCTGCGCCTTGGGTCCCGGCATCGTCCTGGCCACTGCCGACGATCTGCGCGACCTCCCGATTCAAAGCGAGATTATCCGAGCCGATGAAATCGTCTTTCAAGACCAAATTCAAAGCTCGCAAATGAAGCGTTCGTTAGAGGAACTGGTCGACTATTTAACCACCGAATTGGACTTTCCCCACGGTGTCTTTTTGATGACCGGAACCGGCATCGTTCCATCCGATGATTTTTCGCTCCAGCCCGGTGATGTGGTGCGGATTACCATCAATGCCCTGACTTTGGAAAACACCGTCCAGCCATAATGAATGAGGAGTCAGACAGTCTCTCGTGAGATGACAGCGGGAATGAAAACCGTAGAACAAGTCGCTGACTTGTTCCAACTCGGACAAATCAGCGATGTGTCCTACTCAATCTATTTTCAGAGGAGCACGTAATGCCTTTACAACCCATACTCATTGCCGGAGAATGGCACACGCCCGAAAACCCGGTTGATACCTTCAACAGCGTCAACCCGGCCACCAAATCACCCTTGCCTGATACCTACCCCATTTCTGATTTTGACGACATCGAACGGGCACTTCAAGCCGGTCAGGAGGCCGTTAGCGCGTTACGGTCACTTTCACCGGCGCATATCGCCCACTTTCTGGAGCTTTTCGCTGCCAATATTGAAGCCAGGGCCGACGATTTAGTGGAAATGGCTAACCTGGAAACAGCCCTGCCGGCCGCTCCCCGCCTGCGCGATGTGGAACTGCCCCGCACCACCAACCAGCTTCGACTGGCGGCTGAGGCGGCCCGCAACCGTTCCTGGAGCCAGGCCACCCTCGATACCGCCACTAACATTCGCTCTAAATTGGGGCCGTTGGGTGGCCCGGTCGTTGTCTTTGGTCCCAACAACTTCCCCTTCGCCTTTAACTCGGTGGCCGGTGGTGACTTCGCGGCTGCTATCGCCGCTGGAAATCCGGTTATTGCCAAAGGCAATCCTGCCCATCCCGGCACAACCAAGCTGTTAGCCGAGGCCGCTTTTGACGCTGCTCAGCAAGCAGGTTTGCCGGCCGGTATGGTGCAGCTACTTTATCATACCCCACCGGAAGTGGGCCTGAGGCTGGTATCGCATCCACTGGTCGGGGCCACGGCCTTTACCGGCAGCAAGCACGCCGGACTACGCTTGAAAGAAGCAGCGGATAAGGCCGGAAAACCGATTTACCTGGAGATGTCCAGCGTCAACCCCATCTTTATTTTGCCCGGTGCCCTCCAAGAGCGATTGGCCGAAATCGCCGAGGCGTTGTTCTCCTCCTGTACGTTGGCGGCGGGCCAATTCTGTACCAATCCCGGTTTGACCATTATCCAGCAAAGTGAGCACAGTGAGGCCTTTATCGAGGCCGTTAAGTCGCGCTTCGAGGCCAATCGACCGGGGACGTTGCTTAGCGCAGCCGGGCCAAACAATATTGCCCAGACGATTGAACTGCTCCAAAAGCACGGTGTCGACCTCATCACCGGTGGGCAGGAAGCCGATACGCCGGGCTACGCGTTCAACAATACCGTGCTGCGAGTCTCCGGCGATGCGTTTATACAAGAGCCGGACGTGATGCAAACCGAAGCCTTTGGCCCCGTCACGCTGATCGTCGTAGCCCAAGATACGGCCCAGCTGGCCGCCATCGCCGCCCAGCTTGAAGGCAACCTGACCGGCTGTTTTTACAGCCACACCCAGGGCGATGATGACGCCATTTATGACCAAGTGGAGCCTATTGTGCGCGAAAAAGTAGGCCGCCTCTTAAATGATAAAATGCCGACCGGCGTCGCCGTCGTGCCGTCGATGAACCACGGCGGCCCGTACCCCGCTACCGGCCATCCGGGCTTTACAGCGGTCGGTATTCCGGCTTCCCTGCTCCGCTTTGCCGCGCTGTACTCCTACGATAATGTGCGCCACCATCGCTTACCGCCGGAGTTGCAGGATAAAAACCCGACCGGCACCATGTGGCGGTTTATTGACGGCGAGTGGACGCAACGTGATGTTTAACTCAAGGAGTAAGGAGTAAGAAGTAGGGAGTAAGGGGCAAAATGATTACTTCCTACTCCTTACTTCTTACTTCCCATAGTAGAACCTGAGTTCGGAAAGTGATGTACCTCATGTCATTTCGAAGCGCAGCGGAGAAATCCCTGTGACAATATGCCTGAAAAGATGTCCGGTTGGGAAAATATGCAGCGACAACACTCACTTTTTCCCAGCGAATGCTCCATTTATAGGGATGTCCGAGGGATTTCTTCGCCTTCGGCTTCGAAATGACAATACACAACTTTAATTATCGAACTCAGGTTAGTAGAGCTAAAATAACGGTAGCTCAAAGGAAAGCTGAGAAGATACGCCTATGCCAGCAGAAACAATGATCCCCTCCTTAGAACAAATTCTTGAAACACCCCAGCCGGTCGAGTCGAACCGATTAGAAGCCGAAGGCCCGACCGGTAAACTGCCGCTCACCGAAGCAATGCTGCTCAATGAACCCAGCGGTAATCTGTTCGGACTGTCGCAAAATGCGGGTATGGGCTGGAACCCCGATGACGTCGGTCGGCCTCAGTACCTTATCGTCAGCACGCAGGGCGGTTTGCGCGATAGCGACGGCACCCCGGTGGCGTTGGGCTACCACACCGGCCATTGGGAAATCGGCCTGCTGGTCCGTGAAGCCGCCGAGACCTTTCGGGAGCAAGGTGTTGTGCCTTTTGCCGCCTATTGCAGCGATCCGTGCGATGGGCGCTCGCAGGGAACTATTGGCATGTTCGATAGCTTGCCTTACCGTAACGATGCCGCCATAATTATGCGCCGCCTCATTCGCTCTTTACCGCTGCGCCAGGGCGTGATGGGCATTGCCACCTGCGATAAAGGCTTACCGGCCACCATGCAAGCCCTGGCCGGTTGCCACGATTTGCCGGGCATTATTGTACCTGGCGGGGTGACGCTGCCGGCCATTGGGGCCGAAGATACGGCGGTTATTCAAACCATCGGGGCGCGTTTTGCCCACGATATGATCAGCCTCGATTACGCGGCGGCGATGGGCTGTCGCGTTTGCGGCTCAGCCGGTGGGGGCTGCCAATTCTTGGGGACAGCGGCCACCTCGCAAGTCGTCGCCGAAGGGCTTGGCTTAACGCTGCCGCACAGTGCGCTCAGCCCTTCCGGCGAACCGATTTGGCTGGATATGGCCCGGCGCTCGGCTTTGGCGCTGCTGCGCTTGCAGGCTAACGGCCAAACGCTGTCGACCATTTTAACCGGCGCGGCGATTGAAAATGCTATGCTGCTGCATGCCGCTTTTGGCGGATCAACCAACTTGCTGCTGCACATTCCGGCCATTGCCCACGCCGCCGGGCTGCCTCAGCCCACCATCGACGATTGGAATCGCGTCAACAAAGCCACGCCCCGGCTGGTCGATGTGCTGCCGAATGGCCCCCGCAATCACCCCACCGTGCAGGTCTTTATGGCCGGTGGCGTGCCCGAAGTGATGCTCCATTTACGCGCGATGGGCCTGTTGAATTTGGATGTAGTAACCGCAACCGGCGAGAAGCTAGCGACGGTGTTAGATTGGTGGGAAAAGAGCGAGCGTCGCCAGGCGGCTCGAACCCATCTGGCTAAATCCGGCCAGATTGACCCCGATCACGTTATCATGGACCCCGACTCGGCCCGCCAGGCAGGCTTAACCAGCACGGTTGTCTTTCCGGTCGGCAATATTGCCCCGCAGGGGGCCGTCATTAAAGCTACCTCGATTGACCCCTCGGTTGTGGATGATGATCAGGTCTATCGCCATCGCGGCCCCGCGCGGGTTTTTACCTCGGAACGAGCGGCGATTATGGCCGTTAAAGGGCAAAGCGAGCCGCCGCTCAAACCCGGCGATGTTCTGGTGATGATCGGCGGCGGGCCATCGGGCACTGGCATGGAGGAGACTTATCAGGTGACATCGGCCCTCAAGCATATCGCCTGGGGCAAGCAGGTGCCTATTTTAACCGACGCCCGCTTTTCGGGGGTGTCGACCGGCGCATGTGTGGGCCACATTGGGCCGGAAGCGTTGGCCGGTGGCCCCATCGGCAGGCTGCGCGATGGCGATATCATTGAAATCATCATCGACCGGCAAGCCTTAACCGGCCAGATCAACCTGGTCAGCACCGAGGATAGGGAGCTAACGCCCGACGAAGCCCTCCAACTGCTCAATTCCCGCGAGTCGCATCCCGGTCTGCAACCCCATGCCGATCTGCCGGACGATACGCGGCTGTGGGCGGCCTTGCAGAAAGCCAGCGGCGGCACCTGGGCCGGCTGCATTTACGATGTCGACCGCATTATCGAGGTCATCAACGCCGGTTTGAAGGTGGTTTGAGTTTTGGAAACAATAGTCACTTGTTGGCGGTAAAGCAGCCTCTGGGAAATGTAATCAGGTCGATTTAACGGGCTCAAGTAACTGTCACTTTATTGCCCGGAAAGTCAGCCATAGGATTATGCCGAGGTGCCTCGGCCAACTCGGCGTGATCAGCCTCAGGCATCTGTCCCTCGGCCCGGTAGAGAATGGCCCGGGCCGTGGTAATGACCGCCTGACGTAACGCCTCGGGCGCAACGATCACCACGTAGCTGCCCAGATCGAGGGCATGCATTCGGGCTTCGTTATAGCCGGGAAACGCCACGTTTAAGGTTATCCAACCGGCCTCATCGACTTCGCCCCAGCCGCTCATACGTGCCCTCTAAATAGCTGGGGAAGATCAGCGGCTCAATTTCCCGGCAGTAAGACAATAACAAGTAACCTCGACAATTTTATGAAGGCTGCATGCTTGACGATGGATGGAGTAACAGTGTCTGTGCGGGATCTCATTCGTGCTTGTGCTAATGTAAAAGGTGGTGTACATTTGGGGCCAGCCAGAAAAGTAGAAGCGGAATCGGTTCTCGACTGGGATCATACAGTCCGACTGCTATACCGAAATTAGTTTGAAACTAACACTTTTCATCATGTCATTCCTGCATGTTTTAAGCGGGAATCCATTCCACAAGACCTATAGATGCCCGATAAAACCATTCGGGCATGACGAAGCAGATACCTAAAAGTGCTGGTCTCATTCTGTTTTTAGTATAGGTATAATCTTTGCTTGCCAAGCGGCAATCGCCTGATTTTGGGGCGTTATAGGGAAAAAGGTAGAAGACAACATGCAACCGGGAGAATTAAAAGAAACATTCAATCAGCAGGCATCGGGCTACGATGATCAGGCAGCAAAGGTAGCGCCCATATACGATGGCCTTCACTTTCTCCTTGAGGCCGTATTTTTCGAGCTGCCGACTGAGGCGAGCGTTTTGTGTGTGGGTGTTGGAACCGGCGCGGAGTTGGTTCATCTTGCGCAGAAGTTTCCCCGGTGGAGATTTACCGCAGTTGAGCCTTCGGGAGCGATGCTCGAAGTGTGTCGTACCAAAGCGGAGGAAATGGGCTTTGTTGATCGCTGTTATTTCCATGAAGGTTACGTAGACTCGCTTCCCGGCAAAGATAGGCACGACGCAGCCACCTGTTTTCTGGTTTCACAGTTCATTCTTGAACAAGAAGGTCGCGCTGCTTTTTTTCATAGTATTGCCCAAAGGCTTAAGCCGGGAGGTATCCTGGCCAGCTCTGATTTGGCTTCAGATGTGACATCCAAAGTTTACGAAGAACTCCTTAAGGATTGGGCTTATATGATGACGGCTACGCAGGTTACACCGGAAAGGCTAGAGCAGATGCGCGCTACATACGCCACCCATGTTGCGATTCTGCCGCCAACGACCGTGGCCGCCATCATAGAAGCGGGTGGCTTTGAAACGCCGGTTCAGTTTTTTCAGGCAGGTCTCTTGCACGCCTGGCATTGTAAATCAATAAATTAATCGAGGAATAACAAAGCAAGCTTTGTTGCTCCGACACATTTACCGATTAATTTCTAAAACCGCAATGCCAGGCGTGCAGCGCGTGTTGCTGAATAACATCACGATATTAATAGACTCCGGAAGGTGAACATGGACACCTTGCTCTTACTACAGTTACGCATCAGCCAAAAAATGGGTAATTGTACAACAGTCGCCAATCCAAGGCTTTTAGCCCACACGGAGAATCATAGATGAGCGTGGCCTTGCTGCGGATTTTTGTATTTACACTCTTGCCGTTGCTAATTGCAGGTATGCATATCGCATTAGACAAAACTGTCAGGAGTCGCGAGCGCAAACTTGAAGTCATTCTGCTGTATCTATTTGGGTTGGGGGTAGCTGCAAATGGACTTAGCGGGTTCTTTGGGCATATTTTTCTCTCCGATGTGGTTGCTGCATCCATCGGCTGGCCCGGCGGAAACCCTTTCCAACTTGAAGTCGGGTTTGCCAATCTGGCCCTTGGGATTTTGGGCATTATGGCGATGGGGCGACGCGATGGCTTCCGTGAAGCAACCGCTGTGGCTGTGACCGTTTTTAGTGTCGGAGCGACACTTGTTCACCTGCTTGATATTTTGGAAACAGGCAATCTGGCGTTAGGTAATACCGTGCAAAATATAAGTAACGTTCTCAGGCCAGCTTTGTTAGTTGGGTTTCTGACAGCAAGTCGAAGAACTGAACGATCAACCGATTCTGAAACCGATAGCGTTCGATTTGAGGCCTGGCGTGCGCCTCGAGCCCAAGCAGCGGGATTTACGGCAGGCATTGTTGCCATGGGATTTGGTATGGGGTTCGGTTTAGGTTGGCCGGTGATGGGGACAGGCGTAGGTGTCCTGCTTGGGGCGGGACTGGTTGCCTTTGTCCTCTCTCGTTCATCGGATAATATTAATGGACATTTGGCGGAGGATACATGAAAGCAATCGTCTACTACAAGTACGGCTCACCCGGTGATGTCCTAAAACTTCACAATATTGACAAACCGGTTGTCAAAAACGATGAGGTGCTGGTACATATTCGGGCGGCTGCTGTCCAGGCAGGTGACTGGGTTATCGTGAGAGGTGTACCGTACTTTGCACGCCCGATGTATGGGCTGCCCAAACCCAAGAACCCGGTAGCGGGCACCGATATGGCGGGACAGGTCGAGGCGGTCGGTGAGAACGTGAAGAACTTTCAGCCCGGTGATGAAGTCTTCGGCTGGGGTACCGGCGCTTTTGCTGAATATGCGTGTGTGCAAGAGAGCAACTTTGTGCCGAAGCCGAAAGGGCTTACCTTTGAGCAAGCTGCGGCCATTCCCGGCTCCGGAATTACGGCGCTTCAGGCTCTGCGTGATCACGGAAGGGTTCAGCCGGGGCAGAAGGTCTTAATCATCGGTGCGTCGGGCGGCGTGGGGACGTTTGCAGTGCAGATTGCGAAGGCGTTCGACGCTGAAGTGACCGGTATGTGCAGCACCAGAAACGTGGATATGGTCCGCACCATCGGCGCAGACCACGTCATCGA
>JAGRCC010000438.1 GCA_020433785.1 Anaerolineae bacterium | reverse complement strand
TTATTTACCCACCCCCACTACGCCGAGCATCTCAAGCGGCTGGGCAACCGCCAAATGATTATGATTGGCTACTCCGACAGTAACAAAGACGCCGGCTACATCGCCGCCAAGTGGGAGCTGTACAAAGCCCAGGAAGCCCTGGCCGACTGCTGCCGCAGCCACGGTATCGCCTTGACGCTGTTCCACGGACGCGGCGGCACGATTGCGCGGGGCGGCGGCGCGCCCAACCGGGCCGTGATGGCCCAGCCGCCCGGCTCCGTCGGCGGCAAAATCCGCATCACCGAACAGGGCGAAGTCATCGATGAGCGCTACGGTAACCCGGCCATCGCCCGCCGCCACCTGGAGCAGATGGTTCACGCCGTGCTGATGAGCAGCGCCCCCGGATCGCCCACCCAGGCCACGCCGCCGGACGAATGGCGCGCCGCGATGGAGAAGCTGGCCGAGGCTGGCTATCGCGCCTACCGTAAGCTCATCTACGAGACGCCCGAACTGCTGGAATATTGGCAGCAGGCCACCCCCACCCGCGAGATTAGCCAGTTGCAGATTGGCTCACGGCCGGCCCGCCGCACCAACAGCAGCGCCATCACCGATCTGCGGGCCATCCCCTGGGTCTTTAGCTGGATGCAATCGCGCCACGTTTTGCCGGGCTGGTACGGCCTGGGCACCGCCCTGGCCACCTTTACCGCCGACGAGGCCGGCCTGACCCTCCTGCAAGAGATGTATCAGGGCTGGCGCTTCTTTAAAGAAGCCATCGATAACGCCCAGGTCTCGCTGGGCAAAACCGATATGGCCATCGCCCGCCTCTACGCCGGTTTGGTCACCAACGAGCGCGTCCGCGATATGATTTACAACGACATCCTGGCCGAATACAACCGCACCTGCCAAACCATCATCCAGGTCACCCAGCAGAACGAAATATTGGAAGGCACGTTTCTGCAACGCTCGACCCGTCTGCGCAACCCGTATATTGACCCGCTGAACTTCATCCAGGTTAGTTTGCTGCGCCAACTGCGCGACCTACCCGATCCCAACGGTCCGGAGGCTAAACCAATTCTTAAGGCGATTTTGCTGGCCACCAACGGTATCGCCTCCGGACTAAAGAATACAGGCTAACATCCGGTAACTATGGTCAAAAGGCCACTTTTAGGGTCGATCACCACTATTTTGTCCGCTTTAGGCATCAATGCCGTGCCAGCGATTGGGTTCTTCGGCTTGGGCTGGGGCTGGGAAACCACAATGGTCCTTTACCTGCTCGAAACCGTGCTGGGCATCCCGTTAGTGGCTTTGCGCATTCGTTTGCTGTCGCCGGCTCAAGAGGAAGTCATCGGCGCCTCACTCCCTAATAATTGGAGCATTGGCGATAAAAAATCCGCTAAAAAAGTCATCCGCTACGCCTGGCCAACCACCGACGGCGTACGCTATGACCGAACCGAACTCTTAAAAAGCTACTTGTTGATCGTCGTCTCTTTTTCTGCGGTGCTTAGCGTTTTTATATTGGTCTTTCTGTTTCTGATAATGCGGGTGCAGCTTGATCCGGTCGCGTTTCGAGCGGGATTGTTGGGGATAGTTATTTTTCAACTGCTGG
The DNA here is from genome assembly GCA_020433785.1 of Anaerolineae bacterium. Next base: position 4,709 of record JAGRCC010000438.1, on the reverse strand, counting down.
GCTTTCTGGCCGACCTGGTTTGGCTGCGGCCGCTATCGCTGGCCCAGGCTGAAAAATTAGGTGAACAAAGTATGGGGCGCGCGGCGCTGCTGTATGTGGCCGTCTTTGCCGGCCTGTGCGCGGCGACGGTTCATCCTTATGGTTTCCTGATCCCGTTCATCGGCCTCAAAACGATGGTCGATGTCGGCCAGCCGATCCAGGCCATGTGGAACTATCGCCAGCGTGCCGGCTCGACCCTCGGTTAATGGCATTAACTGAAGCGTCCGACCGTCTCAACTGAGACGACACCGACGATGAAAATATCTGACTACCGACTACCGGCATCTGACGACTGTATTTTCAGAGTAGCCCAACATGACAAACCCGGCTGTTTAGGGTACAATCGGCGTCATTCGCCAATTATTTCAATGTCGAGGTAAAACAATGGGGTTATTAGATGCGCTAAAATCGATGTTTGCGACCGACGCTAGCCAGGCGGACAATGCCTACTGGCTGTACGTCCGCTCGCGCCGCTGCAAAGAAGTGATCAAAACCCGCGTCGATCTGCGTAACGATCTAAGCCAACGCGACGAGGGGGGTTACTTCACCCGTAAAGTACTGACCGGCAACAACAGCCGCTGCTTCGACCGCGTTGAGGTGACGCTCATTTTTGATGATTATCGCCGGCTGGTTGATCAACAAATCAGCGGCGGCGAATTTCTCACGGCCGAAGCGTACGAAGCCGCTTTGGTGGTTGATAGCGACCCTCCTACTTTGACGAACCCGCCGGGTGAGACCGGTCTATAAACCGGCTGCTCGCTGCTTCAGCCGGTTATTCCCAACACCCTTTGGATTTTATCCAGCATCTCATCATTACGGCCTTTGACGAAATAATCAGCTGCGCCCTTGTCAATGCACTGCTTGGCCGTCTCGACCTCGTCCCAGGCTGAATTGGCGATGACTGGCAGCTTCGGCGCCTCGGCCTTGAGGCGCTCCAGTAGCTCCAGCCCGGCGTATTTTGACTCCTGCCCGGCAAAGTTCGGCATATTCAAATCGATAATCACCAGGTGAAACGGCGTCCCCTCCCGTTTGGCTTCTTGAAAGAGATCGTAAGCATCCACATTGCCCGTGGCGGTTTCGACCTCATAACCCGCTCTAAACAAGGTCTTAGCCACGCTGCGCAAAATATTTTCTTCATCATCAACCAACAAAATCCTGGGTTCTGAGTCCATTTAACCGGCTCCAATCGAAGAATAAGGTGAGGTTAGCGGATGGCCCGAGCGACTTCACTGAGCAAACCGTTTTGGGTATAGGGCTTGGCCACGAGATTTTTGATCCCGACCAACATGCGTTCTTTGGTCCGCTCGACCCGCGGATTCGAGGACACCATGAGCGTCTTGCCGACAGCGCCGGTCGTTTTTAGGGCGTTCAGCACCGCCAGCGAGTTCGCACCGGCCAGAATATCGTCGATCAAAATGAGGTCGAAGCGGTTGGCGCTGCTCACATCGTACCCGGTCGCCGGCGACTCGACTTTGTAACCGGCCGCCTTCAAGGTGCCGGTGGCAAAGTGCCGCCAATAGTCATTGTCGTCGATTAGCAGGATCTTGCCCTTACCCTGCTCGTTTTTGGCCGAAGCCGACTCCCGGCCTTTGTAAACCGGCACCTGCACCGTAAAGGTCGATCCCTGCCCCAGCCGGCTGGCGGCCGAGATGTGCCCGCCGGTTTGCTCCAGAATGAGCCGGCTGGCCGGCAGACCAAAGCCGGAGTGGCCGCTAATGCCTTTGGTCGTGTGGAAGGTGATCCAGATTCTATCCAGGTCTTCCGGGGCAATGCCGCTGCCGTTATCGGCCACATCAACCGCCACAAAGTCACCGCCCTCTACGGGCCGAATAATCAGGTCAATCCGGGGCTGAGACTGTTGCTCAGTGGCCTCAATCGCGTTCTTGAGTAGATTTGTAAAGACACGGTTCATCTGTACCGGGTCGGCCAGCACCAGAGGCAGGTTATCGGCCCGCGATATAGTGACCAGGCCGGCGGGTAAGTCCATGGCCGTAACGGTGTCCTTAACCACGTCGTCGATCATCGTTGGGCGCGGCGCTTGCTCTCTGGCCGGGCCGATGAGGTCTTCCTTGATTTTAAGGATCATCGCCGCCGCATCCTCGATGATTTGCAGATCCTCGAGGGAGGAGTTGAGGCTGAGCCGTTTCTGTAAACTTTCCAGGGGCAGCTGGCTAAGTTTGTCAGCCATTGAGCCAATCTCCGGTTGGGTTTGTTGAATAGCCGTGGCTTCTTTTTGAACGAGCTGGGCAAAGCTGCTGCCGTCTGACTTTTCCTTTAATAGGTTAGCCATCAATACTGTCAGCACCTGCAAATCGGTCCGGGTCCGATCGACTGCACTGCGGATCGGGTCGGCTTTGTTGCCGATCCAGTGGATGGCGTCGCCGGTGGCCGTGGCAATGGCCTCGTGGGTTTTGGCTCGCAGCAGCTCGGCATGAGTCTCTTGCAACTCCTGACGCTGGCGGGCATTCTCAATGGCAATCGCCAGTTGGTTGGCCATGGCTTGCAGCGACGAGATGTCTTCGTCAGAAAAGGCCGCGGCTTCGGTACTTTGCACCGTCACCGCCCCGATGACCCGATTGCTAATCGCCAGCGGCAGCGCCATCTCCGAACGCGTCTCCGGCAGCACCGGGTTGGGATACCATACCTTCTCCGTATCGACATCCAAGGAAATCCGGGCTTCGTTGCGGGCTGTACATGCTCCAATCATCGAGTTGCCACCCACTGACAGCTTGTGATTATTTTCGATCATAATTTGACCCGGTCGGCCGCGTCCGGCCCTGAGTACCGCAAATTCGCGCGCGTCGTCAATCAAGAAAATCCCGGCGTAGTAGAAGTTGTAGGCGTCGCAGATGATATCAACCGTTCTGGGCAGCAGGTCATCGATGTCCATAATCTGGGTGATGTTTTGGCTGACTTCGGCAGCCGCCGCCAGTAAATTGGCGCGTCGGAGGGCTTGTTCCAGAGTTACGTTGGCTTCAATTTCGGCTTGGTTCATTATTAAGTCCTTATTTAGTTAGTTAGGGATTTAGTCTGCCATAAGTGAATAAATGGTCTTAACCGGCAACACATCGGGGGGCCAGCCGGGTATTATCGTGGTCATAAATTATGATATTACAGGCAAGACGTTTTGTAAACATGCCCAAAAAGAGTTAGCAAAGACCGGGGCAGTCCGCAACTTCCTCAGACCCACGGAGAAGACAATTGAATTATCAATTATCAATTGTCAACTATCAACTATCAATTACCACTAGATGCTGTCGTCGCCGGGCCGGAAGATCGGCACGTGCAGGGTAAACGTTGAACCGACGCCCACCTGGCTGGTCACGCTAATACGCCCGCCCATCGCCTCCATCGTTTGTAAGCAGGCCGGTAGTCCCAGCCCGGTGCCCCCTTTTTTGGCTTTGCCGGTATGAAACGTGAGCCAAATTTTGGTCAGCTCCGCCTCCGGGATGCCGCAGCCGTTATCGGCGATGTCGATCATCACGAAATTGGCATCGGCCCGGCGAATCGCCACAAAAATATGGGGCGATGGTTGATCGTCCATGGCTTCCATCGCGTTTTTGATCAGGTTAATCACCACCCGGCCAAATTGGTTGGGATCAATCTTAACCGAAGGGATAACGCCATCGACGCTGTAGGAGACCAGGCCCGCCGGCAGGGCGAAACTCTTGATATTGTCCTTAACCACCGCTACAATGTCGCTGGCTTGCCACTTTTGCCGCCGGGCCGGACCGATCAGATCTTCCTTGATTTGTAGGATGGTGTTGGCACTTTGGGCGATAATGTCCAGGTCTTCTTCCACCGACTCGACGTCGAGCATTTGGCGCAGCTTCTTGAGCGGCTTTTTCTTGAGGCGTTCTACATCCTTGGGCAGTTCCGGATATTTTTGGGCCAGCCGCGATGCCGATTCGATGATCAAGTGGCCCAACGGATCGTCTCGAATGGAAACATCGCTGCGGGAGATGAGGTCGCTGGCAATGGTCAAAAATCGACCCAGATCCTCCCGCGTCCGGCTAACACAGGCCGGAATTGGCGCGGCTTTATTGCCCACCCAATGGATCGTTTCGCCCGTGGCCGTGGCAATGGTCTCGAACGTCTTGGTGCGAACGATCTCTTTGTTGGCCGCTTCTAAATCGTGCAGCAAGCGGGCGTTGTTGATGGCGACAGCCAGCTGATCGGCCATCATTTGCAGCGACGAAATATCCTCTTCTGAAAAAGCCGACTCAGCCTCGCTCTGAACGGTCAGCGCGCCGATGACTCTGCTTTTAGTGAACAGCGGCAGCGCCATTTCCGAGCGGGTGCGCGGCAGCAGCGGATTAGGATACCACACCTTTTCGATATCGACGTCCAGCGAGATCCGCGCCTCGCCGTCACGAATGGCCGCCCCCACCATCGAATTGCCGCCGATTTCCAGCTTGTGACCCTGCTCGACCATGCGCCGACCGGCCTCACCGCGGCCAGCTTTGAGCACCGCCCACGTTCGCCCGTTGTCATCGGGTGTGTCATCGGCCAAAAAAATACCGGCGTAATAAAATCCGTACTCCTCGCAGATAATATGCACCGTGCTGGCCAGCAGCACATCCATATCCAAAATCGAGGTGATATTGCGGCTCACTTCCGACCCCGCTTGCAGCAGCGTCGCCCGGCGCGAGGCTTTGGCGAACAGCTCG
>JAGRCC010000437.1 GCA_020433785.1 Anaerolineae bacterium | reverse complement strand
CTTCCCCGCCTACGCGAGGACAAGCTTAGCGGGAATCCAGCCGGCGGAGCTATGGATGCCCGCTAAATACATTCGGGCATGACAGCCGTTTAGACGTCATCAGTCAATATGTGTGCACTACCCTTACGGGTTCTCAATCTCCGTCGATTGGTAAGCTATGTTCTGCCATCGTCCACCTTGGTTTACCCAAATTGAGAGAAAACGGGCTACATAGTCAAATCGCTCTGCCCCATGCTGCCCTGCCCCCCGCCAGCAACCAATAACGACCGCCGTAGCACCGTAAAGGCGAATATCGAGTTGGTCCGATTGTGCTATATCCCAATGGCGCGTTCCTGTGTTATACGAAGCTAAGACTTCGGCTTTTGTTTCAACCTTGCCGCCCGGCTGAACAATGACATAGTCAGGGTGCAACAAGTGGTCAATGGTTTTGAGGTCTAATTGGAGGTGGGCGTCGGCAAGTTTACCTTCTGCTTGAGCAACAGCTTCAAAATCGTCTTCAGTGGCTCTCCGTATGCTCATCAATTCCCTTCTTTCGCAAGATTTAGGCTATGACCAGTCGCCCCACTATGTTTAGGATCAACTTTAGGCGCTACTGATCTAGATGTAACTTGCTATTCGAATTTATTACACATCAAACTTAATTTTTCCAACAACAACTTGGGAGTTCAGCAGGTGAAAGGAAAGGCATCGCGGCGAGGTCGAAAAAGAAGATAGTTCAAGTATAGCATATCTCCCTTTGCCGCAAAAGATTTGAGAGGATATTTATGTGGGATGAGGGACGTGTGTGGTTTGCGTCCCTCATCCCACGTTTACGCAGTTGAGTCCATACCGGCGCTGCTTGTCTGACGCGCCCACGGTCCTTGCCCCATGCGGCAGCACATCACCGGCTACCGTTGGGTTGTTTCCGCAGGCGGCAGCACGTCACCGACTGCCGTTGGGTTGTTTCCGCAGGCGGCAACTTCTGTCCGGCTTCCGTTTGCTTGTTTCCACGTGCGGAAACATACAAACGGCGTCCTTTTGGTTGTTTCCACATGCGGAAAACGCTGTCCGGCTGTCGATAAGTGCTTTCCACGCGCGGACTGCTCTCATCGGCTACGAATGGTCGCCCGTTACTAGTAGCGGGTCATGATTCACGGTGAATCGTCGCCCGTTACTAGTAGAGGGTTATGATTCACGGCGAGTCGTTGGGCGTTGCTAGTAGATGCTTATGATTCATCGTGAATCGGTAGATGTTGTTAGTAGAGGGTTATGCTTTGGAGATTGGCTCCCAAATTTATGTCTGGCGATCAAAAGGGCAGGATGCTAACCAGGGTGGGGATTTGATGACGCTATATAAACCCATGCTGGGCCAGCCGTGCAGCAGAACCAATGGCTCACCAAAACCATTAGTCCCTACAACAAAAGCTGTCTTGAGGAAGGACGCAGTTTCTATTGGGGATTATCATTGGTTCTTAGCTGCTTAACGGCTCGCGGTTCACGAGCCGCCACGCAGACTCCAACAACCAAAAGGCTGAAAGTGCCAAAATCAACTCCAAAAAACGGCGAGTCCGGGCGGTCGCGTGCAACCGCTGGTTGGGCGGCGGCTATGGATTGAAACCACCCAGATTGCGCCACCAATATCTCCATACATTTTTACACACTTTGTTTCCGATTCCAAAGTTCAGTCATCACATCGTGCGTTTAGTCCAATAGTTCGATTGAATCACCGTTCATCACTATTCCCTCGACCAAAACGGCGCAATAAACACCTGCAAAGTTACCGTGCGCTTGGGCAACTTTGCGTAATACTTCCGGATTGTATTCGCTCGTGTCTGGGTCAAGCGACATGATTTTACAGCGTGGGTCGCGTTCCAAAACCATAACCTCCGCCCTTGAGCCGATACGCAGTTTGCGACCGACCACTTCATCCTCGGCAAAGCCGTATCCCGAAGCGAGATCAAGATAGATGTTTGCTCGAAAGCGTCGTTTATCAATGGGAATGCCCACCTCCGCTTCGATCTGTCGGACGCTTTGCAGGCTAATCAGCGAAATCGGGCGACAATCAGTCAACGCCCGGTCTGAACGCACGAGGGTGAGGTGATGGTCGCCGCGCAGCCCTTCAACAAGCATTTCGATCAATGCCGGGTCATCAACAGCAACAACATCACCTGATGGGGTAATAACATCTAAAATTAGGTCATTCGGTTCAGCGTTTGCCGGAGTGACACCGGGCGTAATGCTCATTGCTTCAGTCAAATTCGGCGGTTTCGCGGCTCGTTCAGCATAACGAAATTGTGGATGATAACGCAGCATTTGCGGCTGGGCTGTTGCATTTAGATAAGGAAACCCTTTGCGTGCCGATGCATTCTTGAATGCGAAACATCGGTCGCCGTAAATGCCAGAAAATCCCATAAAGACTTCGGTCAGTTCCTCGCCGCTCATACTTTTAACTGGGTAACGCCATAAACTTTCGACCGTTCCAAGAATGGTCATATCAACGTCTCCTGGTATGCTTTCGGTATCTTACCGGGGACTCTAGTACAAGTGAGCGTTTGCAGCAAGTACGGGTATTCCATGCCAATGATGGGTGGTTGATGCAGCGGCCCAACTACTAAGTATACTCCTCGAACGCAGTCATATTGTCAAGAAAATTTCATATGAGTAGCATAAGTCCGCCTGGCGTGGGCTTATGCTGCGCCTGCGCTAGATTTTGCGCTTCTCCGATTATTATATTACATTTCAGTTGCACAATCCATACGATTTTCTACCGGCCCTACGGTTTCTCGACCGGAAACAATTACCTTAGCGCCCTTTTATTTCATAAGCGCCCAATCGTTTCACCCACCAACCTTAAAATTTAAGCATGATGACATCGAGGAACGGAAGCTTGCCCAACCTGCGGATTCATTCGGGGGCTAAATGCTTCTCTTGACTATTGTCTCTTACCGCTCAACTTGACAAAATTGCCCTCATAGAAGCCGGCCACCCGCGCAGAGGAGGCTTTTCTCGACCGTCTGATCCAAATCTCGGTCGAGACCATACACACGCTAAAAGCCGCAGCCCCGCTTATTACAAACAGCGCTTCATGAGGCAAATCAAACAAAAGCAGGCCACCACCGAAAAATGGCCTATGAACCGCTATGACTAGAGCCACCGCAAATCCGCGCATCATATACTCGCGATGGGCTACAAAGTTCCTGCGGCGCGCCTTAACCAGGCCGGCGATGACCAACACGCCAAACAACCCATTCATCAATAGAACCCCAATTTGCTCAATCTGCCCGGCGAAGGCATGCCGAACAGCGAGGATGGTCGCGGTTACAACCACTAACGCGGCAAAAGCGATATAGAGCCTGCCGCACCAACGATGCCAAGAGGGATTTTTCGCCCGAAGCCGGCGATTGAATTGGGCCATACCGATGACGTAAAAGGCTAAACCAAAGATCCGGTGGCTAACGTTCGCTATGGGGCTGGTGGCCAGGTTGAGTTCTTGTTGGTAGTAGGCCTCTGAAAACATGCGAAAAATATCCGCATAGGTTTGTTGCGGTAATACCAAAGGCGCTACAACCCCGGATAATCCGGTCCCCACAATCAAAAGCCAAACGACGCCTACGCCATATCGCCCGACCTGATCGTTCGACCATTTCATTGCCAAGTCACCTCACTTTTGTAGATATCATATTAGCCCGCTTCCCATGCCCCACATTTGTTGGGACAGACCCAAACCGTTTTTCCTGAATTTTTATAACCAGATGGCACAACCAGAGCTTCCATATCCCGCCGACAGTTCAGACAATAGGGCGGCCCTTGGTCCTCCATCACCGCCCGATACATCGTTCCAGCTTGTTTAGCCGAGATTCTTCGCCTGCTCATCTCAAGTTCATACTGTGTTTTCTTGTCTTCTAAATTAGCCTGCCCTATCTCTGCCCATAACCGATTATCCGCCCGTGAAGGAGAAACCAGGACGGGTGAACCCGCCGTAATAGGGTCTGTTTTAGGTATAGCCGATTTGGGTTCAACTAATGGTATTATGCCATGCATCGCGCCACAACATTGGCAAGAAATGACTTGCCAACCTTTGCCCAGCGGCGCGATTTTAAGCTGTTCAATGTTAGTTGCATTACACCAGGGACAACGCAAGGGCGGGTTTGTTTGGCTTGGCGGAGGTGGCCCAATCAGCGGAATAACGCCCCGAATCGCCATACATTTTTGACAATAGATAATTACCGTTTGTTCAATGAGATGTGAACCGATGTGGCTGAGACCTTGACTATTGCACCAGGGACATCTTAGTTGAGGTAACATAACTATGGCCTATTCTTTGATAGTTGCCGATAAATGTAGAACTATTAATTAACCCAAGTTGCTACCATCCTCAGGAAATAGTAAAAAACCCATGTTTCAGTTCTAACCAGGCGGGGAGTAGGGAGTATGGAGTAGGAAGTAATCGATTTTGACCCCTTAATCCCTACTTCCTACTCCCTACTCCTCGATTTGGACGTCAAGGTGGCAACTGGAGTTAATTATATAACACTTCTATCCGAGAATCCGTGCAACTTTCTGTCAGAATAATGGCAATTTACTCAACCTCGCTTTCATAAACCTATAGTCATTTCATCTAGGTAGTTCTGCCCTAAACCGTGGTGAAGAAAAATTAGACAGGATTAACCCGATTTACCGAATTATGACTGATAAAATCGTGATAATCGTGTCAATTCTGTCGATTATTGGGTCGATTTTCCGTCAACTTCACGTTTCCACGATTTTATGTTGGGCTACCTTCATCTACCGACCTTAAAATTTGTCAATAACAATTGACATTGAGGAACGGAAGCTTGCCCGGCCAGTTTCCATTCCCCCCACATTCTACGTTCCACCGCCCAGGCTCTAAACAAAAAAGCCCTACGGGCCAAAACCACAGCCCCTAGAG
>JAGRCC010000436.1 GCA_020433785.1 Anaerolineae bacterium | reverse complement strand
CATACCTGCATCGGTTGCCATCTTTACCGGGCGACAATTGGTGCCCGCGTCTCGTACCGTAGTGAAGCCGCGCAGCAGGGTTTCCCTGGCACTTAAGGCGGCTGCGATGCTGTGAAAGCCGAAATCGGAGTTAATCATTTTGCTGATCGGCCAGAAGTGCAGCATGGTGTGCCAGTGGGCATCGATCAGGCCGGGCATCAGGGTTCTACCGCCGCCGTCGATGACCGTTGCGTCACCGGCTTCGATCTTCTCGGTCGAGACCGTCTTGATCTTGTTTCCTTCAACCAACACATTGGCTTTTTCGATGAGCTTTTCGTTCTTTCCATCGAAGACATTCACGTTGGTAATTAAAGTTGTTGCCATTTTTTTCTCCTTATTTCGTTCGTGAAGTTCTTCCTTTTCTAGAAACTCGTGGCGATGGCCCGAGCCAATATCTCTTCCTGCTGCTTGCCGGTGCTAAACCAGGCCACTACAACATCACGCGACGGTGAGATGTATGTTCCCTGCCCACCAACTCCCCCCTTGTAGATATCGCCATCCGGGAAAACGATGTCCCATTGATAGCAGTTGGTCAGCCCCTGAATGTCTGGGAACGAGTGCTGTAATTCCTTGCCCACGAAGCCCTCCCGGAAGATTTCAGGACGTCCCCCTGTTTGGATTTTGTGCAGGAGTTCGTCAGGAATGATCTGCTCGACGCTGACCTTGTTCCAACTCGGCGTGAAGATCATGCCCCACCGCCCCATATCGCGCAGGGTGGAATTCATAAATCCCCAGCCATTGCCCAAGCCGAATTTGGTTACACCGATAAAGGCATCATTCTGAGCACCGATTTTGCGCCAGACCCGCTCGCCAAAGACCTCGCAAAGAGGCTTACCGGTCACCTCGTTGATAAGCAGTTCCAAGACAAAGGTGTTGATTGAGTTGTACTCAAAAGCGGTGTACCCGGGTTTAACCTTCTTCATGGCCCGCAGAACGTCGTAAGGCGATTGGTTGAGATGTTCCTTATCCTCAAATACCCCGATGCTCACGGCCCACTTATACCAGCCGCGAATGGGATTGACCCGGGCGTCGTCGTTCGGTTCTTCATGCTCGGTCGAGTCCAGGCCGGTGGCCATATTCAATGTTTCCTCAACCGTAACCTTATCCCAGTCGGAATCCTTGAGTTGGGGCACGTAGTCGCTGACGAACTTTTTAACATCGACCTGCCCCTCATGTTCCAGCAAGGCAACCATTGTACCGGGAATGACCTTGCTGCAGGAGAACCACATATGTTTATCGAAGGGCCGCATCGTCTTGTATCTTTCGAAAACAATGTTACCCTGATGAATTACCAACAGCGCGTCCATGGTGCTCTCATCGAAATGCTGGTCCACGGTTTCCTGCGGGCTATCGGGACGTTTGAAGGCAATCTTCCCAATGCCTGGATAAATGTCCTCAGGCAACGCACTGATAGGACCATCGCGCAGAACCTGTTGGGTATAAAAGAAGCCCGACAGGTTCTGCCAGGCGTAGCGAGTCTTGTCGCTGGCCATCTGAATTTGTACGACATTGGCCGGTTCATGGAAGAAGGTGTAAATGTCGCGAACCGTGTTCAGCGACGTGTCTACAGAAAGTTTTGTCGTAGAATTGTTTGCATGCATTTGAAATCTCCTTTTTTGTGTACAATACATTCATTCGTTTTGGTTCCCTGTCAGAAACCAATCTTACAAACAGCTTTTTTCTGCTCTGCTAAAGTGTAACTTTCGGTCGAACAACCGTGTTGCCGACAAGCAAACCCGCCGCGATGGTTAGGGCGACGACGAACATTTGTAAAAACTGCTGCACGCCAACGTCCGTTTTACCTTCAGCGATGGCAGCCAGCCCCCGGAAGCCAATACTGCCGCTGACCAGCAGGATAATGGCCGGCAGCAGAACAATGGATATGGGGCGCTTTGTCTGTCTGGCCCAAAGATTGGCAAAGACAACGGCTAAAATTGTACCCAGAAAGTTTCCCAAATTGGCGTTTACAATAAAGCTTCCGAGCACAATCCCACCATAGGCGATGGCACAGGCTACACAGGCCCACAGGAAATCTCTCCGCGCGGTTTGGAAAATCACGCAAAGACCGATAATTAGCAATGGCATAAACAGCCATAACCACGTCCGATTCACCGTTGTTCCGGCAGATGTCGTTGGAATTGTGAAAAAAATCGATACCAGTCCAACGCCAAGCCAGACACCCGCGATTTGCTTAACCAGGTAGACAAATCCGCTCATCAGGTTCATCGTACCGGAAATCACCTGTTGGGTCACCAACTCAATGATGCCCAAGCTGATACTGTACCCTGGGAGCAGTACGGCCACAGCCGCAAGCGTGATAAAAACAATATTGAGTTCCGGGATCCATATCTTTGCAACGGTTACCAGCGTTGCAACCACAAAAGCGGTTGAGAGTGGCAACCAATCGGTACTGCGAGTACCCGTTCGTTCGGCAAATAGAACCATGCCGTAGACAAGCATGCTCAGAAGCGTTCCGGCCAAAACTTCAATCCACCCGCCGCCCAAAAGAATTACCAGGCCAGCGCCAACACATGCATAGCTAAAGGTGTTGGCTATTTTGCCCCAAGGAACTGGTCTTTTAGCAATTTCGTCGAGCTGAGCAGATGCATCCACCACCGTTATTTCTTTAGCCACAACGGCATTTAGGATGTCCCCTACGCGGGTTAGCTTATCCAGGTCTAAACCGGGTACAGGTGTTGTGGCCAGGTGTCGCTTCTGCCATTGATCCGGTTGCTCTTGGAAGGCGAACTCTACATTGTTTGGTGTGGATTGGAACGTTCCACGATACCCCAGGGCTTCGGTCAGGCGCAACAGATACGCTTCGAGGCGATCTGGTGTTGAACCATAGGCGTGTGAGGCCAGGCCCAACTTGATGACGAAACGGCAGGTAGCGTCGAATGAGACTTGTTCGGGATTTTGTTGGTTCATGCTTATCTTCCTTGGCTGGTGTTCAAAAGTGATATTAAACTGATTGCAAATAGAACTTCATATTTCACTGGATTCAGTCTCATGAATGATTTTGTGGTAATTAGATTTATTCTTACAATCTTGGGCTAATGCCAGACCTGATCAAACACCCGGTAGAGGTTGCCGCCCAGGAATTTGCCGCAATCTTCTTCGGAATAACCGTTCTCAAGTAGTTTGTCGACCAGAGCCGCCACAATCCGTGCCGGATTCGCCGAAGGTATCCCTTTCGCCGCCGCCGCTTTTATGACGCCACCATCAGGGAAACCCAGATCGCCTAATGGGGTTTGGAAAATCTGTGCGGTTTTTGTAATATCAGGAATGTAATCCGAGCCGAAACCGACATAATCAATACCCACCAGGTTGACCATGTGGTCGATGTGCTGGAAAAGAATGTCCGTGGTCACAATATCCGGGTTTGATGGATCCAGGAAGGCGCCGACCATATTCATCGCACAGACGCCGCCGGTGGCCGCAATCGCCTTGATCCGTTCATCGGAGATATTACGCGGGTACGCGAAAACCGAATACGCGCCGGAATGGGAGGAGATCACCGGCGCGTTGCTGCGTTCGCACACATCCAGCGAGGTGCGTTCACCAACGTGAGTAACATCCAATATCATACCGTAACGATTGTAGGCATCCACGAGCATCTTGCCAAAGCTGGTCAAGCCAGCGTTCTCCGGCTCTACGCAGCCATCGCCCACGGAATTACGCAGGTTATAAGCTAGCAAACAGTAGGCATAACCAAGTTCCCGAAATACAGCTACCCGATCGAGGTCTTCCTCGAAAGGTTTGGATCCCTGGTGGGTGAAGAAGATAGCCAACTTACCTGCGGCCACCGCTTCGTCGATGTCGCGTGTGGTGCGCACAATCTTGTAACTCTCGGGGCGTTCATTGAGTTTCTTTAGCCAACCCTCAAGTGACTTGATCGCATCGAGAAAAGTCGTGCCCGGTTTGTCAGACTGTGGGCAGGCGGCAATCATCTTAAACCCGGCGGCTTTCAATTCGTCCATAATATCATGAAATTCCGGCGCACCTGGCGACCACTGTTCGGGCCAGGTACCCGAATACAACGAGTCTGTCGTCAAGGATTTCTTGACGATCTCTTTGGCCCGGTCTGAGGCCGGATACTCGTGAAGCCGTTGCGGTATTTGTGAAAAGTCTGTCATTTTTTATCTCCTTAAGCTCAAACTAATTTAACCAATTATAGAATTGTTGAATTAGGGCCAGGCGGGTGTTTAATCCTCACCAAAAATCCCGGCTAAACCCTACGCCAATTGTTTCGACTCAGGTAGTTGGTCGGGTTCTTCACCATAAATAGCCGTTGCATCATCGTTATCGGGCAAGCGATCTTTGCGGAAATAGAGAAAGATAACCACAATTGTTACCAGCGGGGTCAGGTAAGCCATAAACGTATAGGGGGCGTAAACCACGGTGCCTATGCCCAATGTCCCGGCAAAAAGCGCCCCGTTCACGTTCCACGGAATAATGCCCGATACCATTGTGCCAGAATCGGCTATGGCGGTTGACAGCGT
>JAGRCC010000435.1 GCA_020433785.1 Anaerolineae bacterium | reverse complement strand
ATCGTCGTCAACAACCAGAATGCGAGCCATATTAACCTCGAGACGCTACCGCTTCCCGGCGGGCCGATGCCGCTTTACGTTGCCGGTAGCGAAACAGACCGTAGATGCCGCCGGCAAAAATAACAATGCCTACTAACAGACCACTAAAATCACTGATAAATTGGTTGATCAACTCCCATTGGCTCCCAAAAGCATACCCTAAGCCGCCAAAGAGAACAATCCACGTCGCTTCGCCGCTAAGATCATAAATCAAAAAGCGCCAAAATGGGTAGCGGCTGCCGCCGGCAATAAGATTGATCGGCAGCGCAATGGGAGTTAACAACCAGCGGGTCAAATAAATGGCGGCCCCGCCTCGCCGGTTAAAAGTCGTTTGAGCATTCTGCCAGACAGACGACTGTCCGAACCGGCGTTCAACCCAATCCCCGGCAAACCGTCCCAGGCCGTAGCTCAGGCTATCGCCTAACACCGCCCCGGCCAAACCAAATACGGCCGCGCTAGGCCAATCAATGACTCCCTGGCGCACAAAACCCCCAACGGCGATAACGGCCAGCGTGCCCGGTACAGGCACCCCCAACGCTCCCAGAACCAAAGCCACACCAAAAGCCAAAGCCCCATAGTTGATAATGGCCGTGAGTAAAAAATCGGTGACGTTGATGTCGGTCACGGGTCACCTCCCGGCGTGGGTGGGTGTTCGGCTTGATAGCGGCGAACAGCCGTTTTGACCGCCTCGATCAACGTACCTTGGTTGCCCGAAGCCTGGTCTTGATTGAGCTCTCTCAAGCTTTTCTGGCGATTATCCTCGGCGGGAATATCGAGCTGCTCGAAGATGAACGACTCCGGCACCTGATAGGCTTGGGCAATATAGGGGATGGTCATCCAGCCCCGAATAGCCTCTACATCGGTTACGCCCGGTTCGAGGCCGGTCTGCTGTATGCGAATGTAGGAACGGACAGCTCGTAGGCCAAAGAAACCGATCAGCAGCAGTCCAATAACCAGGAGGCCAATGAAGATAAGTCGTTCAAGCGTGAAATATTGTTTTTTTGATTTTTTTACAGCCATGAGAATTTTGATCTGCTGTCGCTAAGCAGTACACTCCTTCGGTCGGCAAAGCACCGCCCTAGTATAGCGTCGGATGACGCAAGCGATCCAGTGCCAATGCAGCGCCAGGTGAACCATCAAAATGATGATGAGCGCCAACCCCGCCCACAAATGCAGAACGCGCCAGTCTTGGCGGGCCAACGCCAAGAAAGTCATATTGTAGAATGGATTACGTCCACCTTGAAATCCGCCGCTCGGCAAAATAAACTCAATCAACAGACCGGACCCATTAACTAGTAGGAAAAAGGTAAACAGCAGCGTGTCGAGCCAGAAATTGAGCCGGGCTTGCTGAGCCACCTTACCGAATATACGGTCTGCTATGCAAGAAATCCATTGCCAATGCCAAACTAAATGGACCACTGAGCCGATGAGCAGACCGATCCCGGCCCATACATGAATTTGGTTCCAATTGGAGTGGGTCAAGCCCAACCAGGTCACCCCTTGATTGTCTCGACCACCGGGCACCACCTGCCATAAGAGTAACCCGGTTGTGGCCGTCGTGGCAAATAGCGTTAAGAGCACTGTATCGAGCCAAAAATTGGCTTTAACTTTGTTGGCCATCATCATACCCCTTATAGTGCAAACAACCTTCATTGAAAACGGGTGACCATTAATTAACCGGCTTAAACAATTGTAGTACGTAGTACGTATTCCGTAGTGGTGTAGCGAAAATGATACGTACTACGAAATACGCACTACATCAGATAGATCGATATTTTATTTAATTTTCACCCCAACAATTGACTATGCAATACAATCATTCGTTCGACTCGCCCGCCTCATCGTCAGACTCAGCGCGCGACTGACCGCTGCGATTTTCGGCCTCTTCACCTTCTTCCGAACCGAACGTTTTCTGCAAACCGGCCACAAAATCTTTGAGTTCGGTCTGCGACAATCGGGCTTCGGGATGGGCTAAGGTATATTCCCACAGCGGCATTTCGCCCTTCTGTACGGTTTTAGCGGCCTCGTCGCCTTCGCCGGAAGGCCAATCGGACATGTTAAACTTGGCGCGGCCTTCATGCACGTGGTCGGCGACCGACCAGGAGATAGGCGCGACGTAGCTGTACCAGGGCCATTTGGTTTCATTACTATGGCAGTCAAAGCAAGCCCGTTCGGCGTAAGCCCGCGTGGCCGGCGAGTCCCAGTTGGGTTCGCGCACCACCGGCGGGTTAGACCGATCGACCGGGATGAATTGAATCGCAACCAGGGCAACGACGCCAACGACCAGCACCCAAGCTAAACTTTTAAAGATCCCTTTTTTTGTGAACATATCAGATTTTCTCCAAATTCAAATCGTATAGCAAAAGTTATAAAACAGATGGGTCAAACATAGACAAAAACGTTAATTCAGGTTTTCAAGACAACGCAAACATTGGACCGACTAAGCGCCGGTCCAATGTTTTTGGTTTATTCAATTATTGTTAGTGGACCGCCGTAGTTTAACAAAGAATGCTTTACAAACGACTGATTTTACTTGAGGGCTAACTTACTGCCCCTGGCTTGCGCCCATCCGGCCGCCCTGACGACCCATCTGCTGCCCGCTGCCGGTTCCGGCGTGGTCACACACGCCGTCGCCATCTTCGTCAACAAAGTTATCGCCCTGACCTTGACCGGTGTGGTCGCAAGTACCGCTGCCGTGGTCGGGGCCGTGCCCGTTACCGGGGCCATTGCCCTGACCGGCGTTCCACTCGCTGTTCAACTGCTGGGTCACTTTAGCCTTCATCATTGCCAGATAGGAGTCAGCTTGGACTTGAGTCATCTCTTCATTTGCCACTTTTTCGGCCAATTGGTCGGACCGAGGGGCTAAGAAGGTATCGACAATGGCATCCAGGTCACCGTCGTGTGCCGCAATGACCTCAGCCATGGTTTTGCCGGATTGCAGTTCGGCTACCAATGCGGCTTGGTCAAGCTCCAACTGATCAGCCACTACCGTCATCATCGACGCTTCCGGCGCACCTAACCCCAGCCCGGCTCCATCATTACCCATACCTTGGCCCTGACCGCCGCCGTGCATCATCGCGCCGTCTTGCATCATCCCTTGACCCTGACCCTGGACTCGGCCGCCGCCCATCATGGCGCTGTTTTGCATCATACCCTGACCTTGACCCTGACCTCGGCCACCGCCCATCGTAACACCATCTTGCATCATCCCTCGGCCTTGACCTTGGCCTTGACCGCCGCCGCGCATCATCGCGCCGTCTTGCATCATCCCTTGACCCTGACCCATTCTCGAGCCGGGTTCACCCCCAAGTTGATTAAATCCAAGACCATATCCATTTTGCGATCCATAAGCCAGCGCCACCGGAGCCAAGAGGACAACCGCCAGAGCCACGATAGCTATCCCAACAATAATGATTGCTAAACTTTTGTTTTTCACGATTTATCTCCTTCACAAAGTGATTAATATTCATTCAGATAGGACTTACACCGATGAAGTTGTTGCTTAATGATCGTAGGGCAAATTGCTAATTTGTCCCTGTCTTAGCGACAGAACCGGACGATTGGCTAAATTATCCTACGAACTGCATCCACGACTTCATCTTTATGATTTGATCATAAATCAGCATTGTGAAGAAGTTGTGAAGGTGACAGTCACTTACTGTCAACAAATCAGTACCTCAGAAGTTGAAACAGGTCGATTTAGCGTGCTCAAGTGACTGTCACCTGACTTTTTAAATTTTCATAGGCCGGCGAGCCTCCTTTCGATCTGATTTTGATTTGAGCGTAAATAGGCGGTAGTAGGTCAAAAACAGCACACTCAAACCGGTTAACCAATAAACAAGGGTCATGACGGTGGTCTCGCTGTCGGAGCCGGCCATAATGGCGTGCCCCAAGGCCAGAGCGTAAGCCAGGAAGGTCAGGTAGTGCAGCGTACGCCAAACCTTGTGGCCGATCCGTTTACGGATATAAAAACTGGCCGTCAGCACCAGGCTCAAGTAAAATGTGATTGTACCGACGCCCGTCCACAGCGGCTCGTAGGGCGCGGTAAACGGGATGGCCAGATTAAAGATGGTGAAATCGAAATAGCTGTCCCCTAGCAAGACCAAGCTGTGCAGCACCATAAAGCCGAGCGCTAACAGGGCCAAAAACTCGTGTAAGCCGTAGACCAGCTGCGGGGCTATCTTTTTCGAGATTTTGGTGCTCATCAGCAGACCCCACACCACCGACAGCCACAACAGCAGGTAAGCGATGATGCCGCCGATGCGGGCCATATACCAATAGGCCGGGGTCTCGCCGGTGAGCGGCAGCCCCATCAGTTGAGCTTGATCGAGCGTGGCTGTCTGCCAGTTGGCGGGAACAAACTGCCATAGCTGGGTGCTAACCGCGCCCAGATAACTTTGGGTCGGCCCCGCCTGGAAATCCAACCACAGCCACAAAGCGCCCAAACCAACGATGCCGCCGGCCAGCACCCCTAGAGTCACAAATGTTACATTCAGTAGAACCTTTCCGGATGGTTGGTTCGATCGTTTCGAAAGGGTAGTCATCGGGATCTCCTTTTGGTTCACGAGCCGCCGCTGCGGTGTTTATGAGATGTTGAGGCCGGCGCTGGTGGGGGTGGAGGAGGCGGAGCCGGCATTTCGGGTAAAGGAGCCAACGTCGGCATAGGCGCTAGCGTGGGCAAGGGCGCTAAGTCGATGGTAGGCAAAACGAGGTTAGAGTTGGATAGAGATGTCTCCGGCAGCGGCGCGTTAGCCGTAGTCAGCGTCGGCCGCAGGGTGGGAATGGGGCGAGCATCGCTCAAGGGGATGATGGTGGGCCAGTGGGTCGGCGAGACGGTCGGCGTGGGTGAGGGGACCGGCGTCGGCAGTTCCTCAGCCTGCGCGGTCTGATTTTCCAGCCGGCCAATCACATTCCAGCCGCCGATAAATCCGGCCAAGCTCAAAGCGCTTAGAGCTAGCCGGGCGTTATGGGTTAATTTTTTACGTTTGGGGTTAGAAATCATCGTTGTCATGGTTTACTCCTAATTTTCAGTTGGGAATAATGATTTAATCTTAAATCAGACGAAATTCTTGGTTTGATGGATTGAGGCATCGGCGGCAACAATTAAGCCCTCGATCTGGGGCAGACTCTGCAAAAAGGCCAGCCCGCGTTCGACGCCCAGAATAAGGGCGACTTTGGCATACACCTCCGCGATGACCGTGCGGGGGGCGATCACCGAAACCGACAGGGCGTCGGTATGAGCCGGGCGGCCGGTGCGCGGGTCGATGAGATGGTGCATGACCTGACCATTGCGCCGCCAACGCCGCCGGGCGATGGTGGACGTGGCCAGCGCCCGGTGATGTAGTTCGACCTGGGCCACGGTTTGCTCCGGGTTTAAGGGATGGCTGATTTCAATCGGCCAGCCCGTGGTTCCCGGCGGCGAGTGGTAGGCAAACAGATCGCCGCCGGCGTTGATCAGAAAGGGCCCCAGCCCTTGCAGCGTGTCGGCAGCCCGATCGACCGTCCAGCCTTTGCCCATGCCGCCCAAATCCAGCCGCAAGCCAGCTGGCCGGATAATTTGCCGCCGGGCGCGGTTAACTTGGATCGAGCGAAAGGTCAACGGGCGGGCGTAGGTTTCAGCCGGTTCCGGGGCGGCGGCCGAAAGCAGGAAGCTTGGCGACAGCGGCTCCGGGAACTCAATCTGCTCAAAACTGCGGTCGTAGCCGGCAGTTTCCAACGCGTCCAGTAGGGTCGGGTCATACAGCCCAGCGGTAGCATCCGCCGCCCACAGTGCCACCTCAACCGCAGCGATTAGGGTCGGGCTGGCAGGGAAGACATCTTGCGGGGCCGCGTTGAGTTGAGACAGTTCGCTGGCCGGATTGAAGCGCGACAGCCGCCGTTCGATGCTGGCAAATAACCGCTCCACATCGAGCACCAACTCGCGCCTGTTCGTCCGATCCGAGAGCAATTCGACCGCTACATTCGTGTTCATTGCTCTAAAATCGCGCCGGGTCCAGCACCAGGTCGATTGATGGGTGGGGGTGCTAGTCATCGTCTTCATGGTCGCCGTGGTCGTCATCGTGATCTCCGTGATCGTCATGGTGATCCTCGTGTTCGTCGTGGTCATTATCGTGGTAACTGCCGCCGCCATCGCTTACCGCCGCGGTCTGCACCTGCTGTTGAGCGATGTCGTTATAGGCCAGATTGAGTTGGTTGGTCACATCATCTAATTGAGCGTGGAGCTGGTCCTCGGTCTGCTGCATCGCCGTTAGCCCATTTTCGTACGTCGCGGCGTCGGCCTGCATCGTTTGTTGGAGACTGGCTCCGTTGGCTTGCAGGGCTTGAATGCGGGCTGTAGTTTGCTCGATCTGAGCTTGCAAAGCCGTTAACTGATCCTGTAATTCGGCAATTTTGGCTTGAGACGTCTGGTCCAGCTCATCGATGGCGGCCTGTCGTTGATCGATCTGGGCTTGCAAGGTCGCCTCACGGGCCTGGAAGGCGGCCTCTAGCTGCTGGCTGACATCCGGGGTTGGTTCGGTCACGATTTGCTGATCTTTGACCTCGACCGGGTTAGGTTGATCGGCTTCGGCCGGTTGGGTCACGGCGGCAATGGCCGTAACAAAAATGATGATACCGAGAATTGTGGTTAAGACGGCGGCCAGAAATAAGGCGATATTTCGTTTCATGATTGGCTCCTGTATAAGTTAGCGGCCCAGTTGGGCGTTGGCTTCGGCTAGTTGGCTCTGGGCCTGGCCGATGGCTTGTTGAATTTCAGCGAAACGGGTCTCGTACTGCCGGCGAGCCTGTTCCAATTGGGTCTGGTACAGACCCAGGCGTTCGGCACGCGCCGCCTCTAACTGAGCAGCTTGTTGAGCGAGCGACTCGGCCTGGGCCTGCAACTGATCGAGTTGATTTTGGGCTGTGGCCAGTTGTCCGCCAATCTGTTGGATTTGGCTTTGATAGGCGGTGTGTCGCTCCTGCAGAGTTTGATCTAGCTGCGTCATCTGCGCCTGATACGTTTCTTCCCGGCGGGCCAACTCGGCCTCAATTGACGGAGCTGCGGGCGCGGCCGGTGGAGCTGGCGTCGGCGGGTCGGCCACCACGATGTCAGCCGTTTCGGCGTCGGTGTTGGCCGGCATAAACATGAACGCGCCAACCGCCACTAAAATGAGCAGCGTTAATGCTCCGGCTAAAAGTGTACCTAGAGTTTTCATACGGTGTCTCCTTGGGAAATAGGGCCACCGATTGCCGTCGGCGGCCGATAATGAATTTCGAGCGGCGAAACGTAACCGTTATTTTCAGTTCTAGTTTAGAGGCGCGGCATGAAAAAGCAGTGAAGGGTTTATGATATTTTTTTCATAATTCATTACAGGGGAATGTCAATCGAGTGGCGGCTGAAGAGGCAACTGCACGGTAAAGGTCGTTCCATGGCCCACTTCACTGGCAACGTCGATGGCGCCGTGGTGGGCCTGAGCCAACCACTGAGCAATCGATAGGCCCAGGCCGGACCCACCGGCTTCGGACGGGGCAGAAAGTTTACGAGCACGGGCCTTATCGACTCGATAGAAGCGGTCGAACACGTGGGGCAAATGCTCAGATGGGATGCCGGGTCCAGTATCGGTCACATCGATTTGAACCTGATCAGGTTGAGTCGTGACCACCACGCTCACCGTGTCGCCCGGCGCGCCATATTTGATAGCGTTGTCAATGAGGTTGGTAAAGAGTCGGGCTAATTTATCCAGATCGGCTGTCATAAATAACGTCGGCGGAGCCTTAAGGGTAAGAAGGATATCTTTTTCGCGGGCACGCGGCTCGAGGCGGCGAATCTCGCCGGCCAGGAGTTCGATCAGATCGATCTCGTCGAGCCGAAGCGGATATTGGTTGTTATCGGCTCGGGCTAGCAGCAGTAGTTCTTCCACCAATCCGGTCAGTCGGTTGCTCGTCTCATTGACCATTTCTAAGGTTTCCCGATACTCGGCGGCGCTGCGAGGCCGGTTAAGCGCCACCTCCACGTCACCCTTGAGGATGGTCAGCGGCGTGCGCATCTCGTGAGAGGCATCACCGATGAACCGTTTTTGCTGCTCAAAGCCGGCTTCCAGGCGATCGAGCATTTTATCAAAGGTGGCAGCCAAACGACCGACTTCATCGTTGGGGAGTTTGAGGTTGAGCCGTTGGCCGAGGTCTTGGGCGCTGATCTGGTTGGCCGCGCGGGTAATACCATCGATGGGAGCCAGCGCGCTGTTGGCCAAAAACCAGCCGCCGGCGCTGGCCCCTAAGATAATCAGCGGGATACTCAGGCCCAATAAGATGATCAGCCGGCGCTGAATATCTTGAATTTCGTCGTAGCTTTCGGCCACTTGCACCGCGCCGGCCTGCTGCTGCCGGATGGCAAAAGGCAGCGTCAAAAGACGCACCGGCGTATTGTTCGCCAGCAGACCATAGGTAAAATGCGGACGAGTAATATCCAGCGGGTTTTGGTCGATGGCGGAGCCGCTAAAATAGCCCGGATCGACCAGTGGCTGCTCGTTGGGAGCCAACACCCGCCAGAAGACGCCAGGCTCCGGGGTATACTCTAATTCGGCCCTGAAGATACCGACATACTCGGCCGCTTCATTATTATGATCCTCACTCCGGTCGCTGTGATCGCCATCGTGTTCAAATTTGAGTTCATTGATAATTTGGTTGGCTTCGCGCTGGAGATGGTTATCGAGAGTGGCTAACAAACTACGGCTGAGGCCAAAGTAAACAATAATACCAAAAATAACCAAGATGGCCGATAGGATAGCCGTGTACCACAGGGTCAAGCGCAGCCGAATGTTCATTCCGGGTCATCCATCTGATAGCCGACGCCACGCACGGTATGGATCAGGGCCGGTTCGCCGCCGCTTTCTAATTTTTGACGGAGGTGGCGCACGTAGACATCGACCACGTTGGACGCGCCAAAGTAGTCGTAGCCCCAAATATTCTCGCGTACCAGGGTTCGGCTCAGGGGGCGGCGGGGATGGCGCAAGAAGAATTCCAACAGCGCATACTCTTTGGGGGTGAGGTCGATCTCGCGGTGGCCGCGTTTGGCTTTGTGAGTCACCGTGTCGAGCTGCAAATCGGCGAATTCAAGCATCACATCCGAGGTCGGATTCGACGCGGTGCGGCGGGTTAGGGCGCGAATCCGGGCCAAAAGTTCTTTGAAAGCAAACGGCTTCGTCAGATAATCGTCCGCCCCAAAGTCCAAGCCCTGGACTCGATCATCGATGTCATCGCGGGCGGTCAGCATCAGGATGGGGCTATCGACTCCGCGCTGGCGGAGGATCTGGCAAACTTCAAAGCCGGTCAAGCCAGGCAGCATCACGTCGAGCAAGATCAGATCGTATTCAGCGCCGGCCACCCATTCCAACGCTGCCATACCGTCAGGAGCGATATCGACGGCGTAGCTTTCTTCTTCCAGTCCCTTCTTTAAAAAACCGGCAATACGGTCTTCATCTTCCACCACCAGAATGCGCATCGTTTGCCTTAACCTCGTTTCGTTGTAATGGGCTTATGGGAGCAGTATAGCGCGCTACACTTAAGAATTAATGAATGTTTAATGAAAATATTTTCATAAACAGACCCGTAATGCCCAAAAAAAACCTTAAAATCGGACTTGCTTTATTGACGTGATAAACCAATTATCATACAATGGGTTAGCTCCAAAATCGACTTAATTTTACCTAAAAAACCCAAATATCTCGTCTATTATAATTTGTTTAAGTAGAGTTACCTGGTCGCTGTTACAACTTCGGTTTAGCCGTTTAAGCCGAGTGAGAGCGATTGCCAAAAATAAATAATATAAGCATTTTACTCCCTGTCTTAATTTGCCTTACCGTAAAGTATAATTAAGATATGGACCAAAATATCCTTGCAACGTGGAGGAGTGTATGAGCCGGAAAATTACTTTTGAAGATGGCAGCGCCCTTGAAGTGGGCGCAGAAATTGTTACCGCTGGCGAGATGGCCACCGATGCCTACCGTCGATTAATGGATTTCATTGAAGCTGAGTTAGTCGAAGCGGATCAATCGGACGAAGAGGACTTGAGCGATCTCGACGAGGAGGATTTCGAAGATTTAGATGAAGAAGAATTAGATTTCGATGACGAAGATTTAGAAGATGAAGATCTTTGGGAAGATGAGGACGAAGATTTTGATGATGATTGGCGCTAACTCTGCCTAAAGTCACATAAAGAACGGGTTTAAGTGCCGTCAACTATCTACAGATAATCCCAGATTGCCACAGATAAAATCAAATTAAAAATCTGTGACTATCAGGGTGCATCGGTGAAGATGGTTAATTAAGGCTTACGCTGTGCCAAAGTTAATTCTAATGACAAGGCTGGTTTAGACCAGCCTTTTTAATTTTAAACATAGTCAAGCAGTTTGTGCAATTTCAATGAGTCGCATAGAATTTTAACATCCGCTTTGAGTTGCCTCATTTGACCGCCTCGGGAAGTTTAACGGCAGCGAGCAACAGCAAACAACAAAACAAAATTTAATAGGAGCATGACTTGAAACTCTCTCACAGCACGACCCCCGGTATTTCGGACTGGCGTTCGATTGTCAGCAAGTATCAAAAACCCAGCGTGAAGCGCAGTTGGTGGCAAGTTGCCACGACGCTACTGCCATACTTACTGTTATGGTATTTAATGTATCAGAGCCTTAGCGTCGGGTATTGGTTAACCTTGCTGCTAGCAATCCCGGCGGCGTTGTTTGTTGTTCGTATTTTTACATTACAACATGACTGCGGTCACGGCTCGTTTTTCAAATCGAAAAAGATTAACGATCGATTGGGCATGGTTTTTAGTCTATTTACATTTGTGCCGTATCACTATTGGCGGCGGACGCACGCTATCCACCATTCGGCCACGGGCGACCTGGAACATCGCGGCATTGGTGATTTCTATACCATGACCGTCAATGAGTATTTATCAAAGTCTAAATGGGGCCGTCTGAAGTACCGCCTGTATCGCAATCCGGTCTTCATGTTTATTCTGGCGCCGACCCTGGTCTTTATTATTGGCTATCGCTTCGATTTTCTCAAGCGCAAGAATTGGGATAAAGAGCGTCGAGGGTTGTTTTGGACCAATATCGCCTTGTTGGCTTTGGTTATCGTCATGTCGGCTTTGATTGGCTTTAAGGCTTACCTGCTGATCCAACTCCCCATCACCTTTATCGCCACCAGTGTCGGCTCCTGGTTCTTCTTCGTTCAACACAATTTCGAAGATGCTTACTGGGACCAAAAACCGAGTTGGGATTATACCATTGCGGCTTTACATGGCAGTTCGTATTACAAATTGCCCAAAGTGTTACAATGGTTTACCAGCAGCATTGGCTTTCATCATATTCATCATCTTAGCCCCAGAATTCCCAACTACCTGCTAGAGCAATGTCACAATGATAATCAAATGTTCCAAACCTCCCCTACGCTAACCATTTTATCCAGCTTCAAAACTATGAATTTGAGTCTATGGGACGAAGAACGCCAAAAACTGATTAACTTTCAACAATTTAAACTCATCGAGCAGGCCGGATTTGGCTCGGGTGAGGGGCAAATTAGTGAGCTTTGGTCATCCTAAAACGTAGCCAGCAGCCGGTCGAGGCGGTTGGTAGTTACCCCTGACAAGAAAAAATATCTTAATTAAAACCTCCCGCAGATAACCATCATCAATGCGGGAGGTTTTAATTAGCAGATAGGGTCAATTAATTCCTGAGAGTTTTGGGGTTATCACCGATTAACTAACTCATTACCTCCCTGACTCCACCCACGCTATTCTTAACTTTAGTTAGTCATTAAATTACCATCTGTAATATTGGCCCATAACTGTAGGCTATTGATCATTCGTTTGATCGCCCATAGGCTTTCTTAGGTGAAGCATATTTTTTTGACACTCCAGACCTTTATTATAAGGGAGTCAGTAATACCATGATTTGTAAGTTAGGTCTCAGTTCCCTCTTACTTAGCGTTATTGCCGCTTTGACGCCTGCGGCTATGACCGCTGCCCCACTGTTTCAAGATGAAGGAATCACTTATGTGGTTCAAGCCGATGACTGGCTCAGCCGGCTTGCCGAAAAATTTTATGGCGATCGGCTGGCCTATCCGGCTATTGTTGACGCCACCAATGCCAAAGCCGCCGAGGATAACAGCTACACCGTCATCGACAACCCGGATGTGATTGACATTGGCCAAAAGCTGTTTATTCCGACCACTCAGGAAGCCTCGACCTGGTTAGCCTCCGCCGCGCCCGGTGTCAGCGGTCAGTTGACCATCTATTCCGGCCGCAGCGAAAGTTTGGTCGGGCCGTTGCTTGATCAGTTTGAGCAGGAAACCAGCCTCGACGTTGATGTTCGCTACGGCGACACCGCCGCCATGGCCGCCACCATTTTAGAAGAGGGCAGCAACAGCCCAGCCGATGTGTATTATGGTCAAGATGCCGGGGCACTGGGGGCACTGGCGAAAGCCGGACGCTTTGTGGCGCTGCCTGAGTCGATCCTAGACCAAGTTGAACCTCGCTTCCGCTCACCGGACGGTCTCTGGGTAGGCACCTCAGGCCGGGCGCGAACCGTGGTCTACAACACCGACAACCTGACTGAGGCCGATTTGCCTGACGATGTCTTTGGCTTTTGTGACTCCGCCTGGCTGGGACGGATCGGCTGGGCACCGACCAACGGCTCGTTTCAAGCATTTGTGACGGCGCTGCGGGTGATTGAAGGAGAAGATCGCGCCCGGGAATGGTTGTATTGCATTCAGGCTAACGATCCGCTGGTTTACAGCAACAATACGGCTATCGTCGAAGCCGTCGGCAATGGCGAAATTGATGCCGGCTTTGTCAACCATTATTACCTCTTCCGCTTCCTGGCCGAAAATTCCGACTTTCCGGCGGCCAACTACTACCCCCGCTCCGGCGACGTCGGTGCCATGGTTAACGTGGCCGGCGCCGGGATCATCGACACGGCGGGCAACCCCGCCGCGGCCGAACTGTTTGTTCGATTTCTACTGCAAGCCAGCGCCCAACAATATTTCAACACCGAAACACATGAATATCCGCTCTCGGCCGAAATTCCGTTAGATGGTCAACTGCCGCCACTGGGCTCTTTTAACGCTCCTGAGATTGAACTGAGCAACTTGGATGATCTGGAGGGAACGCTTCAACTCCTGCAAGAGGTCGGTATTCTGTAAGAATTTTTCTCACTTTAGCTGCTTTATAAAACTTTCTAACCCCAGTTATCCACCAAGTTACCAGACAGCATCCTTGCTCTTAACAGTAGTCATTGATTAATCAGGCTGCCAATTGTACTATTGAGCTTGGTCAAATCCACTCTCATCTAAATTGCTAACGAGGATTTTTGAATGACAGTTAACAACGCCAAACTGTCCAGCTTTGTCATTGCTATCCAGTCGAACTTGATCCAACGTCCGGCGCGTCGAGCACCGCTTTTACTGTGGCTGGTCGCACTGGTGATAGCGGCGCTGGCCTTACTGCCTTTGGGTTATCTAGTCATTCGCGCCACCGGAGCCGGCTATGATAAGGTTCTCGATATCCTGCTGCGGCCGAAAACCCACGAAATTTTTCTCGGCAGCGCCGCCCTGGCCACATCGGTCACGCTGGCGGCGGTCTTTATCGGCGTTCTGCTGGCCTGGTTGACGGTTCGCACCGATCTGCCGGGGCGGAAGATTTGGGCGGTGCTGACGGTTTTGCCGCTGGTCATTCCTTCTTATGTAGGGGCGTTTACGCTGGTTTCAGCCTTCGGTCCGAAAGGCATCGTCCAGGGCTGGCTGGAGCCATTCGGTATCGACCGGCTGCCGTCGATTTACGGCTTTCCCGGCGCGTTTCTGGCCTTAACCCTGTTTTCATATCCGTATGTGCTGCTCAGTGTTCGGGCTGCTTTGCGCGGCTTAGATCCCAGCTTGGAAGAGGCAGCGCGCTGTTTGGGTCGTAGCCAATTGCGTGTATTTCGCGAAATAACGCTGCCGCACCTACGCCCCTCGATTATGGCCGGGGGCTTGCTGGTAGCGCTGTACACCCTCAGCGATTTCGGCGCGGTGTCGATGCTGCGCTTCGACTCCTTCACGAGGGCCATTTACCTCCAATACAGCGCCTCATTCGACCGGAGTGTAGCCGCGGTGCTGGCCTTATTGTTGGTCGCGTTGACCCTGGTCATCCTCATTTTTGAAAAACGTATGCGCGGACAAGCCCGTTACTATCGCAGCAGTT
>JAGRCC010000434.1 GCA_020433785.1 Anaerolineae bacterium | reverse complement strand
GGTGATCAAGATGCCTTTGACGAATTATATCATCTTCACGCTCAAGCCATCTACCGGCTGGGTTGGGCGATGTTACAACAGTCACAGGCTGCCGAAGATGTGGTGCAAGAAACATTTTTGCGGGCTTATAAGGCACGCCACCGGTTTGATCCGGCCCGAGCTAGTTTTGGAACATGGCTTTATCAAATCGCGCTGAACTATTGTCGCAGCCATTTACGCCGAAAACGCCTTTTAACCATTCCGTGGCTTCGTCAGACAGATGATACGCCGGATCTGCCTGATACGCGACCGGGTCCTGAGAGCCACACGCTGCGGGGTGAGTACCGCCGCCTGCTGTGGGATGCTGTCCAAAGCCTGAGCGAGCCGTTAAAAGAGGTTGTAACGCTACACTATTATATGGAACTCCCGGCAGTGGAAATTGCCGTTATGCTGGAGTGCCCGGAAGGTACGGTCTATTCGCGGTTACATAATGCACGACGCCGTTTAGCCGAGATGCTGACCGCCCAAGGACTTACAGCGCCGGAAATTCTCGAGGCTCAGAATGCCCATTAGACATGTTGATAAGTTCATTGAAGCTTATCTAGACAACCAACTATCACCCAAAATACGAATGCAGGTCGAGAACCATTTACAGGAATGCCCCCTGTGTACCGACCACCTGTACGAAGCCAAACGGCTAAGACGAGAACTGGGGCCTGTTTTGCGCATCACTTTGGGGCAGCCCGCACCGCCATCTCGGCTGCATTTAGAGGTGAAACAGGCACTCCAAGAACAGGGCGCGCGCCCGTGGTTTCGAATAAATTGGGCTGCCTCTGTTCGAGTTTTTGGCGCTGTCGGTAATATGGCCTTGATGGCGGCGTTGGCCTTTGGGGCATTCGTGGTTATCAGGGGCTATATTCCGGGGGCCGATTTATTATACCATCTGCCTGCCGAAGTAAGTAGCCGAATAGCCCCGCTATCGCCTCAGCTTGTGCCTACCCCTATCCTTATTATTAATAATGCCGCTAATAATTCGAATTCTAACATTCCTAAAACGGGCGAAAAGCGAAACACGCTGGGTGATACATTGAAGATTTTGCCCGAAGGACCTGCCGCTGCTACGAAAAATGCCCCGGTCAAGCCTGATTCAATGGTGATAACCGAAGTTAAAGGCGACTCCAACGGTTATCAGTCTCACATGAATTCCGGATGGAACCATGGGACGGCGGATAGCCCCAGTGATCCGGCGCTTCCTGTTGGAACGATTGCCTACGCGCTTTATGATCCTACGCCCGGTATCGAAGCGTTCCGCACGTATTTCATCAGCCCCGACGGCAAAGATTTGCGGCAGTACCCTTTAATTGATGTCTCCGAACCGGCGCTCAGTCCTATGGCCAGCAATGCTTATCCGCTAGCGGTCCGGACTTGGGAGGAAAGATCTCATCCGCGCACGATCCTCACAACGGATTTTTCAAGCCGCAATCAAACAGCGGTCGCCAATTATTGGGAAGACGCCCAAGTTGATTGGTCGCCAACCGAAAATCGGATTATTTTTGCGTCGCAACGCGAAAGTGACCGCATCTGGCGATTGTACACCGCTTGGGGCGATGGTTCACGCGAGGATAATCTGTCTCGCGAAGGTCAATCGCCCACCTTTGCGCCGGATGGAAAGCGGTTTGCTTTTGAAAGTTGTGATAAATATGGGGATAGCTGTGGCTTGTGGCTAGGCCATTTATATGACAGCCCTGAATCGAGCTACGGCCTAATCCTCGAAGATCGATTAGCGAAATCGCCCGATTGGTCGCCAGTTGGGGAAAAGATTGTGTATATGGCTAATCCCAATAATAACTGGGATCTGTTTATGGTCAACAGCGACGGCAGCAATCTGCAGCGGTTAACTGATGATCCGGCCATCGACGGGCTGCCGGCCTGGTCGCCCGATGGCGAATGGGTGGCCTTTATCTCCAATCGAGGTGACGAGTGGGGGCTGTGGATTTTGCACGTGGCCAGCGGCGACCTCCACCAGACCACCACCTTTGACAATGGATACCTCATCCCGGAAGATCGCCGCCCCTACAATGAGCACGGCAAACGCTCTTGGTTGGACGAGCAAATCAGTTGGAGTCGTAATTAAGCCTCATTTGTTGCGTGTATGTCGCCGGTGCCAGCGCTGCATATCATCCCAATGTTCGGCGTAATGCTCCCAGGTATTCTCCGCAATCAATAGTTGAATATCGTTATCTGTAAGTCGAACTTCCGGTAAGTTGCGGATAGTTTGTAACAGGGCGGCGTGAGTCGTTCTGAAATCGTACTCTATTTCTTCCCAACTCCATTCCTCACGTTCTTCATAAAAATCTCGATTCATCGAGTCGGTATCGATTTCTATTTGAAGCGGCGCGCTTGAAACGTGAGATTGCGCCAGCAAATCGGCACAGTATCGCTCCCAAGCCGCTAAATGTCCCAGTATGTCTTTAACCGACCAGCCGTTAGACAGTTCTCGCTGTTCAACCGCTGTGACCGGCACGCTCCGATATAACCTCACTAACTCCGCTTGCTGGGTTTCGATGTATTGGATGACTGACTCAGCACTGGTAAATATCGACATGGTTCTTCCCCTTTGAAAATAAAGTTTTGGAGCATCAAAGCTTGCTTTGATCGTATTTGACAAAGCAGCTGTCGCTCCAGTACATTTTTACCCTTAGAGTATCGTCACACTCTCTATTGAATCAAAAAAGGTAGAGGGTTAATCAATCCTCTACCTTTCTTATAGCTCGGTTTGATCTGATCAGTCGATCAATTGATCACCGATAAAATCGTGTCAGATTGCAGTCCACCACTATTGCCCTGATTTATCGCTTCTACGGCTGCGGCAACTTTATGTGCAATATCGCGGATGGCTTTCGCGGCCGCCGACGCCGGATCGCGCACGACAATTGGCTCGCCCTCATCGCCGCCGGCGCGGACAGCCGGTTCAAGGGGGACTTCGCCGAGAAAATCGGCGTTGACTTCCTTGGCCATTTGCGCGCCGCCGCCGTGACCGAATATATCGTAGCGCTTGCCCGTATCAGGCGCAATAAAGTAGCTCATATTTTCAACTACACCAAAGATAGGCACATTGAGCTGCTCAAACATTGATACACTGCGGATGACGTCGCTCAGAGCCACGCGTTGGGGGGTGGTGATGATGACCGCCCCGGTTAACCCCAAGCTTTGGGCCAGGCTCAAACTGGCATCGCCCGTGCCCGGCGGCAAATCGATGACCAGATAGTCGAGTTCGCCCCACTCCACATCTTCAATAAATTGGCGAATGGCATTATGCAGCATGGGGCCGCGCCAGATAATGGCCTGGTTGGGATCGACCAGAAAGCCCATACTCATCAACTTAACGCCGTAGCTTTCCAAGGGCAAAATTTTGTTGTTGCGGCCCTGCGGCCGGTCGCTGACGCCCATCATGATCGGCACGTTCGGTCCATACACATCGACATCCAGCAACCCCACCTGGGCGCCGTCGAGGGCCAGGCTGATGGCCAGGTTGGTGGCCATCGTGCTTTTGCCGACCCCGCCTTTTCCAGAGGCCACGGCAACGGCGTTACGCACCCCCAAATCGGCTCGACTCATCAAACGTGGGTCGCCGGATACCGGCGAGTCGATTTTAACATTAGCCACGTTGACACCGGGAATGGCCGAGACAGCTTTTTCCGCAGCGGTTTTAATTTGGGTTTTAAATGAGGCAATGGTTCGGTTTAAAGTGATGGTCAGGTTAACAGCGGATCCCTTAATTTCAATATCTTTAACCAAATTGAGGGATACAATATCTTTGTTCTGTTGCGGCTCACGCACCTGACTGAGTGCTTCTAAAACTTGAGCTTTGGTCACAGCTGCCAC
>JAGRCC010000433.1 GCA_020433785.1 Anaerolineae bacterium | reverse complement strand
AAACCGGTCAGCCCCGGCCAGCTCCGTCTGCTGGCGAAACGGCTTCACCCGTCTGAAAACGCCGATAATTAAGATTACTTCTCTGAAAATGGGTTTGTAGGACAAACTTAAGTTTGTCCTTCGGAATTTTCATTGTCGTTGCTGTGCCGAGGTTCTGTCGCACTCCCTTGAAAATAACGGCATGGAGCGTCAAAGTTTACTTTGACCTACCCCTGAATGACAAAGCAAGCTTTGTCGCTCCAAACCATTTTCATTGTCGTTGCTGTACCGATGTTCTGTCTCACTCCCTAGAATTAATCTTGCGCAGTAAAGCCAACTGCTCCGGCGTGCCGATGACAATCAAAATATCGCCGGCGGTTAATTGCGTTTGGGCGCTGGGATTGAATTGATATTTACTATCGTGCGACCGGATGGCCACCACCAACAACCCCACCTCGCGGCCAATGGCGGCCTCGCGTAACGTCTGGCCGTTCAAAGCGGAGCGCGCCGTAATTTGCACTTCTTCCAACCCCAGCTTATGGCCCGAAACGTTCAGTACCTCATCAAAAAATTGGATGACCGCCGGTCGAACCATCATCGACGCCATCCGCACCCCGCCAATCGCGTTGGGCGACACCACCTCATCGGCGCCCACCCGGCGCAGCTTTTCGGCGTTTTGCTCCTCAACCAGCCGGGCCACAATCCGCAGGTTAGGGTTAAGCGACCGCCCGGTCAGGACCACAAACGAGTTTTCCTTGTCGTCGCTCAGGGCCACAATCAAACCCTTAGCTCGCTCGATGCCCGCCACACGTAAGGTTTCGTCGCGGGCGGCATCGCCCCGTACATATAGCACATCGCCCAGCCGTCTCAGCCGCTCCAACTCCTCGTGATTTTGATCAACCACCACAAACGAGGCTTGCGACCGGTACAACTCGGCGGCAATCTGCATCCCTACCCGGCCAATGCCGCACAGGATAATATGATCTTTTAAATCGGCAATCTGTTTGTCCATTCTGCTTCCTTCAAAAATGCGTTGGAAATCGCCTTCCATCATAAAGGCGGCAATCGTGGAGATGGCGTACCCGCCAATGCCCACCGAGGCCAGCGCCAAAAATATCGTAAAAATACGGCCTATCGGGCTCAGCGGGCCAATCTCCCCATAGCCAATCGTGGTCATGGTAATAACCGTCATATATAAGCCATCCATCAGCGGCCAGCCCTCCAGGCGATGATATCCCAGGGTGCCAAACAGCAAAGCCACGGCAAACAATAAAATCGCCCGGAAGATACGGAATTGGGCCATGAATTCGGTGGACACGCCGGTTCTCAAAAAGATGAGAGCGACCACCAGCAGCACAATCCCGTTGACAATCATGACTTCCGGGGTAAAAAAATCCTCAAAGGGAATAAACACCGCGACTAGGGCGATGCCCCCTAAAAAAAATGAGGTCGTCGCGATACCCCAGCGGGCTATCGAGGGGATACGCGTGGCGCCCAAAATGTTTAACTGCCGGACCTGATCCTGGAGTTTGGCCAGAAAACGGGTAGTGGCCAGGCTGCTGTAAATGGTCCAGCCCAGCAGCCCAAACATCAAGCCGGTGCTGATAAAATTGTATAGAATTACCTCAGACAGCTCGCGCTCCCAGGGACGAATCACCAGCCAGCCGAGAATTGCGCTTATACCAAACGCCAGCCACTCCCGGTAAGGTTTGAGAATTTGAACGTCCGTCACCAGGCGCTCGTAGGTCGTGGACGACGGCATCAAGGGGCGAAATCGTTCGACGGTGTTAATCAGCAGCCGCCGTGCCAGCAGCCGAATAATCAGCAGGTACGTGGTCATAGCCGGCGCGAGCAGGCTGTAATACCACCACTCGCCGCTTGCAAAGAAGTCATCGAGCCGGTCCTGCCGGACCACAATCAGGATCAACGCCCCATACAACACCCCGCCCACCAACACACTGCTTACCACCCAGGGCAGCCGGAAGGCACCGATCAGACGCTCGGGCAAAGCGGGAAATAGAATCGGTGCCGATTTAAGTTTGTTGATCATCTTGTCTCATCAAAATTTGCCAATTGGTCATCTGTAAACGTACTATACCCTAAATTCAGGAGTCGGTGCAAATGATAAAGCTGTCGGGTGATGCTATTCGTCACCATCTCAAAACGCATACCTTCGGCCAGTCGGTGGTTTATATGGAACAGACCGGCTCAACCAATACCGAACTTAAACAACTGGCCCGATCCGGCGCGCCGGAGGGGCTGCTTTACGTCGCCGATGAGCAGTTGGTGGGGCGGGGCCGCCTCAAGCGCAGTTGGAACGCGCCGGCCGGGTCCGGCCTGTTGTTTTCGCTGCTGTTCAAGCCGGGCGCTTTTTTGCACCCCATGCAAACCCAACGCCTGACGATGATCTGTGCCTTGGCCCTGGCTGAATCGATTGAGGAACTGACCGGCTTGACCATCAAACTCAAATGGCCCAATGATCTGATGGCCGACAACGGCCAGAAGTTATGCGGTATTCTGACCGAGTTTGAACTGGAGGGCGATCGGCTCAGTTGGGTGGTGGTCGGCCTGGGGCTAAATGTCAATGTCGATTTCAGCCGGCAAACCGAGCCCCAACCCGACAGCGGCCTGTCGCTGGCCCAAACTGCCACCAGCCTGTCGATGCTGCTGGCGCGTGATACGGCTGAACTCCGGCTGCCCCTGTTGCAGCGCTGCCTGGAGCGCGTCGAGCGCCGCTACCAAACGCTCCAACAGGGCGTGTCGCCCCAGCAGGAATGGCAAGCGCGGCTAATGGGAGTGGGGCAGCCGGTGGTCGTAACCAACGTGTCGTCCGATGAGCGATGGGAAGGCGTCATAGTCGGCGTCGATGCCAACGGCGCGCTCCGCGTACAGCAACCCGACGGCTCGATCGAGACGGTTTTGGCCGGAGATGTGACGTTGAAGAAACTATAAAAGAAGTGACCAAAAGGGTATTGCCCTTCTGATTTATTGCGTGTATCATGATAGTAACTTAATTTACCTATTGAGAGGAGATACTCTATTTCCAAACAAAATCAATTAATTTCAACCAAGTCACCCGTTGAACACGCCTTTATCGTTGGCGCCGAGTTAAAACGGCCGGCCAAGGAAAACGGGACCTTCGACATCGAAGACTCGCTCGAAGAGCTGGCCGCGCTGGCCGATACGGCCGGTTTGGCAGTTGAGGGCGGCACGTACCAGCGCCTCGATAACATCAACCCCGGCACCTTAATCGGCAGCGGCAAGATTGACGAGTTAACCGCTTTTCGGGATGAACTGGGCATAGACGTTTTTCTATTTGACGATGAACTCAGCCCCCGCCAGCAGCGCGAACTTGAAAAACGGCTGCAAGTGAAAGTGTTAGATCGAACGGCCCTCATTTTGGATATTTTTGCTCGCCACGCCCATACCCGCGAGGGTCAATTACAAGTTGAACTGGCCCAGTATGAATATCGACTGCCGCGTTTGACCCGTATGTGGACCCACTTGGCTCGACAGGCCGGCGGGCGGGCCGGGGGAACCACCGGTGGGGTTGGCGTTCGGGGACCCGGTGAAACGCAGCTTGAAGTTGACCGCCGGGAAATCAACCATCGGATTGCCCATCTTAAAGGTGAATTGGAAAAGGTGCGCGCCCATCGGGCCCGGCATCGATTGCAGCGGAAACGGTCGGGCATTCCGGTAGTGGCCATTGTCGGCTACACCAACGCCGGCAAAAGCACGCTGCTCAACAAACTGGCTCAAGCCGATGTTCTCGCCGCCGACCAACTGTTCGCCACACTCGATCCGACCACCCGACAGGTCACGTTACCCAGCAAAAATAATGTGCTGTTCAGCGACACGGTTGGTTTTATTCAAAAGCTGCCCACCAACCTGGTGGCAGCGTTTCGGGCTACACTGGAGGAAATTGTCGAAGCCGATTTGATTTTGCACGTGGTCGATATCACTCACCCTAACGCCGAAGAGCAGTCCACCGTGGTTGACCAAACCTTGGCCGATTTGGGCGCGGCTAACGTGCCTCAACTGGTCGCTTTAAACAAGGTTGACCGGCTGGCCGACCCGGAGCAGATCACCGAACAGTTGGCCGAATATCCCAACAGCATCGCCATTAGCGCCGTAACTGGTTACGGTTTAGATGATTTGCTCAATAGAATTGAAGGCGTATTAGAGAGTCATCGCAAAACGGTCACGCTGCTGATTCCCTACAGCCGGGGTGATGTGGTATCGGTACTGTATGATCAGGCTCTTGTCGAAACAGAAGCCCATGAACCGGAAGGGACTCGCTTAACGGTTCATATCCCCAAACATCTACTCGCCCTGGTTGAACCGTTTCTCTTAGAAACAGTTCACATGTAACTTTAACAATACCCAAGGAGATGCTGGCATGCTCGACAAACTGGCGCTTATTAAAGGCTTACCGGTGATCATCGGTCTAATCCTGGTGATTATTAGTTTTATTGCGCAATTTGTTCCATTTTTATCGTTCTTGGTTGTCGGGCAGTGGCTGCTGCATTTAGGCGTTATTATCGGGTTAGGGGGCATTCTTTTTTCCGATACGTTGTAGCGCTGATGCTTGAATAAGACCTGTCAGGGTAGCAACTTGAGTGAAATAACTAAAAAACCCCTACCGCTTCGTGCGGTAGGGGTTTTTGTATGCAGAAATAGACGACTAAATTAGGCGTTCAACTTTCCTCGACGAATGGCCACGAAACCCCCGATAACCATTAGCATAATCAGACCACCGGCAGCCAAGATCATCGGCAGGCCGGCCGTGGTAGCGGCTCGCCCGGAAACCGGCAGCACCGATTCGGCGTTTGACGGCGCCGCTCCTTCGGCTTGCGGCAGACCGGCCGCGGCTCTGGCCTCGGCCACCGCTTGAGTGCGGGCCGGATCACCGACATCTAAGCCGGCCGTATCGGTCGGGGCGCGTTCGTCGCCGGGGACCGGGTTGATAAAGAGATTGACGCCGCCGGCGTAGGTGATCTCATAAATCGTGCCGTGTTCGGCCTGGAAGCTGTAGGTTCTGGCTTTAGGCTCGCCGGAACCCCAAGCCGTGCCGCGATACTCGCAGGGAATGAGCAGCACATCAACTGTAGTACACAGGGTGGCATCTTCCGCCTTGGCCATAATCCACAGATCGTCGGCGCTGCAGAAGCCGTCGGGGCTGGTGTAGTCAAATTCTAAATCAACGCCGCTACAATTTTGAACCCGGGCCAGGGCGCCGGAATAAGGGGTATACAGCGGGCTGGGCTGAACCTCGGCGTGCGGCAAGGGCGCGCCTAAATCATTTTGAACGGTAAAGATCGGTCCCAGATACTCATCGTAATTGCTGTCGCTGTGGACCGTTCGAACGATAATTTGGTAACTACCATCCGGTACGGTGCGGGTATCCAGCCTGGCCAGGATGCCGTTAACCACGGGCGCATATACTGTGGCCCCCCACATCAAGTTGTCACCGGTTTTCAGAAACATCTCATATTTAACAAAGTCCGGGAAATCAACCACTCCGGTAACCTCTACAATACCTGATACGGTTTCACCTTGCCCCGGCGAGGTGATAATAACGGTTTCAGGCCCCTGAGCCAAAACTACGGCGCCCCCGGTTATTAACCATAACAGTGTGGTAATCATCACCCAATACCGGACAGAGTATGGTCTCATCAGCGTCCCCCATTTCCTTAGATAACTAAATTTTCGTTAATAAGATGACATAAACACTTCACATAAAATTATAACATACATTGTAAATATTGAGAAGTCGAGCCGGTCAATTTGGAAGACATGAAACTGTAGGTGGGGTAGGTGGGGTTAAGCCGAGGAAATTGCCCTCTCGCCCGGTAAGGTTGGGTTTCATTCGCAGTTTAGCGCAGAGCGACTGGCGAAATCGACCCTATGGGGCAACCGTGTCTCGAATTGACCCATTCAACCCAACCTACCCCTGCCCCAATCCCTTACCCTTTAACAGTGAGAGTTTTTGACACATTTTCATAATTTGCGTAGTCTTGTGGTATACTACGCCTAGTCAAATCTATGGCCGTTTGATAACCTATTTTCCCACGACTTCCATTCCAACCTACCTCTACTTCACATCATTTACATGTGATTCACCTGTTCAGAGATAGTTCTGAATTGACAATGCGGTAATGAGCCACTGGCCTTATAACCACTGACGATTACCAACTATAGAGCCACTACCCATCAATACCTGATTAGCAACGATTCTCGAATCAAAAATAATAAATAATACACCTTGCTCATACGGAAGCGATGCTGGCTAATACGTCAGAGAGAGAGCACGATCGAAATCCACACCCTGGGCGTTATTCCCAAGGACAACGCCCTTATAGCCAGTGAGGCTAGGTTTTCACAATGAGTGTGAAAGAACGCGGCAAAACAGACCTGCAACTCCAATTGTTGGCCTTATATCTTTTATTTGTAGTACCGATCTTCGCTCTGGCGTTGCTTTTCTATTCGGTTGAAAGCGAACGCCTGCGCGAGGACGTTTCGGCTGCCGATTTGAGTCTGGCCCGGGCGATTGCCTTGGAAACCGATTCGCTCCTCCGCTTAGCCGAGGCCGCTGCCGTAGCGTATGCTAAACTCCCCGTTGTCATTCAAGCTGACCCTGAGCCGATGGCGGCGGCTTTTTCCGCCGGCGCTATCGCTCGCCAGGATGTTAACTTGCTGTACCGCCTCTCTAAAGACGGCATTATGATGTACCACTATCCGTCCAGCCCCGGCTCTACCGTCGGCACCGACTTTTCCTTTAGAGATTACTTTGCAGAAGCCAAAGCTAGCGGTAAGCATGTTTTTTCAAAGGGTCGTATCTCGCCCACCACCGGCCGGCCCGTGGTGACCAGTGTCATGCCGGTTTATAAAAATGGCGAGTTCGATGGTGTGGTAGGGGTTAATCTTGAACTACAGCGCCTAACCGAAACCGTGGTTCAAATTAGTGAAAAGCGTCCGGAACGCGAGAAAATCGACATTATCATTGTCGATTCAACCGGCCAGATTATTGCCCACTCTAATCCCGACAAACTGCTAACTAATTTCTCCAACGACAGTTTACCCGTACTGCAAGCGGTCTTAGGTGGTGAAGAGGG
The DNA here is from genome assembly GCA_020433785.1 of Anaerolineae bacterium. The sequence continues at coordinate 3,661 of JAGRCC010000433.1, read as the reverse complement.
ATCGATAACCAGCCAGAGTGACTCAGAAACGTGGCTGTACAGTTACACCCCTATGCCAACCGCCAACTGGGGCGTCATTGTCCAACATTCCACCCGGCTGGCGTTTGCCTCGCTCAAACGCTTTCAACAGGGTTTAATTATAGCGTTGGTCACATTTAGTGTGGGCGCTATTCTGTTCTGGATTTTCTTATCCAATCGGGTCATCAACCCGCTGGCCCAACTAACCCGCTACGGCGAAAGCATCGGCCAACAGTTGTCCGGCGTCGAGCTAATTCCTGAAACCATCGAACCGCTGTCGCAGCGGCCGGATCAAATCGGTCGGCTGGCCCGGACGCTGCTTAGAACCGAGCACAGTATCCGGCAGCGCTTGATAGAACTGACCACGCTCAACAAAACCAGCACTGTGGTGGCCTCTTCGCTGGAAACCGAGCAAGTGATCAGTGCCATTTTGGATGAGGTTCGCCGCCTGTTTCATGTTCGCCGGTGCGCGCTGTTAATCACGGATGACGTCCAGGAAGAATTGCGAATTCAGGCCAGCCGGGGATTGAGCCAGAACTATATATCTCGCTTTGAATTAACCGAGTCAACCCGGCAATATCCGGCCTACCGGGCCATTTCATCCGGACAGCCCATCCAAGTGCCCGATGTGGAGTCTGATCCCAATTTTGCCGAACTCCTGCCGCTGGCCCAAGCTGAGGGGTATCGGTCACTGTTGGTCATTCCCTTGATCGCGCCGCACGTACCACCCGCCGCCCTGGCTATTTACCGCGATGACGAACATTTCTTTACCGATCAAGAGGTTAATCTGGCCGCCAGTTTTGCCAACCACGCGGCCATTGCCCTGGAGCATGCCATGCTCTTTAGCTTAACCGACGCCCAACTTCAACAGCGGGTGCAGTTTTTAAGCGCGCTCAATGCCGTGGGCCATACCGTCAGCAAATCGCTAGTTATCGATGATGTGCTCAACAACGCGATGGATGCTGTGTTGCAGGTCATGCCCATCGACGCCTGCTGGATCTGCTTGCAGCGCGAGTCTGAGGATTTTTTCCGTCTGCGGGCTCAACGCGGCCTGTCGGCCCAACTGATGGAGCAAATGGAGCAGCAGATCATCTACTACGGCCGGGGCTTCATTGGGCAGGTGGCCGAAAGCGGCGAGCCGCTGCTGCTGGAAGATGCCCATCTTTACCGCCACCAGTGGCCAGACGATCCCCTGTTGAACTCTGAAGATTGGCAATGTTTGGCCGCCGCGCCCCTTCTGGCCAAAGATGATATTGCCGGGGTGTTGGGTATCGCCAGCCGCACCGAGTCAACCTTTTCTCAAACTGAGGTCGAACTACTGCGGGCTATCGGCGACCAGATCGCCATTGCCGTGGTCAATGCGCGTCTTTACCGGCGCAGCCGCGAGGCCGCCGTTTTTGAAGAGCGCAACCGCATGGCCAGAGAAATTCACGATACCTTAGCCCAAGGGTTTACCGGCATTTTAATTCAGCTTCAAGCTGCCGAACGGTTGAGCATGAAAAATACGCAAAAAGCGCTGCAAAGTCTACAAGAAGCGCGGGAACTGGCCCAATCGAGCCTGCAGGAGGCTCGCCGCTCGGTCTTTAATTTGCGCCCAACGGTTTTAGAAAGCTTGACCTTGGACCAGGCGATTATCCAGCAAGTAGAGCGGTTCAAACGAGAAACCGGTCTGGAAGCTAAATTTACCTTGGAGGGTTATCCTAGCGCCCTGGATGCCAATACCGAACAAAATTTGTATCGTATTGCTCAAGAAGCTTTGACCAATATCAAACGACATGCCCAGGCCAGCCAAATTGAGGTGATGCTAATCTTTGAACCCAAACTGGTCACGCTGAGCATTGTAGACAATGGCATTGGAGTGGAAAAATCAAGGAGTCAAAAGCAAGTAGCTCGTGCGGCTCACAATGGCGCTGATAAAAAAGCGCGAACGGGCGGCTTCGGGCTAGTAGGCATTAAAGAGAGAGTAAGTTTAATGGGCGGTCAAGTATCTATCGACTCGCCGGCTAGCGGCGGGACTCAAATAAAGGTTGTAATATCCAAATGAGCCAAACCATAAAAGTTCTAATCGCTGATGATCACCCCATTGTTCGACGAGGGTTGGGTTCTATTATTGATCTGGAAGATGATATCGAAGTCATTGGTGAAGCCGAAAATGGCGAAGCGGCCATCGAATTTACCATGGCCAACCCAACGGATGTCGTCCTTATGGATTTAAGAATGCCGGGCATGGGCGGCGTCGAGGCCATTAAACGCATTAACGCCGAACGACCCAACATCCGATTGATTATCCTGACCACATTCGCCGATGATGAAGATATCTATAACGGCATTGCCGCCGGGGCGCGCGGCTTTCTGCTTAAAGATGCGCCGCCTGACCGGCTGATTGAGGCCATTCGCGCCGCTCACCGGGGCGAGTCACTGCTCAACCCCACCGTCGCCGCTCGAATCCTCGATCACTTTTCCAATATGGTCGAGCAGGTTACGGCCCAGGATGAGCCCGATCCCAAATTAAAAAGCGCCATCGACAATGATCCTAAGCTCACTCCCCGTGAATTAGACGTCTTGCGCCTGCTTGGCCGGGGCGCTCGCAACAAGGAAATAGCCAAGGAACTACATATTGTGGAGCGCACCGTCAAAATTCACGTTGGCAATATTTTGGGCAAGCTCAATGTCACCAATCGCACGGAAGCGGTAACACAGGCGATAAAGATGGGATTGTTAGGCGAGAGCGATTAATAGTTGATCATCTAATCGACAGCGTAACCGGCTTGTCCCTTAATTTTGCTGTCCTCCTTAAATGAGTTATTTTTCACTAAAGAAAAGAATTTAATAACTTTTCGACAACTTTACCTTCAGGATAAACCTTAACGATGACCAGTTGGCTAGATTTTTTGCTTGTGGGATTAGCGGCTGTGGCCGGAGGCGCGATAAATGCCCTGGCCGGTGGCGGCACTTTAATTACATTTCCAATGTTAACCGCCGTGGGCATTCCGGCCGTGGCGGCCAATGTAACCAATACCGTGGCACTGTGCCCCGGTTATTTGGGCGCGACGTTTGCTCAATGGAACGACTTGAAAGATCAGCAGCAGCGGCTGTGGCTGCTGGTGCCGGCCAGTGTGATCGGCGGCCTGATTGGGGGCATTTTGCTGCTCAACACCGGCGAAAAGGTGTTTCGAGCTTTGGTGCCGTTTCTGATTTTGTTGGCGTCAGGGCTGTTGGCGGTGCAAGACCCGCTGCGAGCCTGGCTGGTCCGCCGCAGCAGTCAATCCGGCTCAGGATCGATGTCCCAAACGAGCGTGGTGCTGCCGGTGGGCTTGGCCGCCGTCTACGGCGGGTATTTTGGGGCGGGCCTGAGCGTGATCGTGCTGGCCGTGTTGGGGTTGGTGCTGGACGACACGCTGACGCGGCTCAACGCGTTGAAACAGGCGGTTGCCTTTAGCGTCAACATTGCCGCCGCCATATTTTTCCTGTTTTCCGGGCAAGTGGTCTGGGCGGCCGCGCTGGTTATGGCCGTCGGCGCGCTAATCGGGGGGGTGTTGGGCGGCCGGCTGGCCGGCAAAATCAAACCGTCATCCCTGCGTCGGGTGGTGGTTATCATCGGCGTTATTGTGTCGATCATCTACCTGGTGCGTTAAACGTGCGG
>JAGRCC010000432.1 GCA_020433785.1 Anaerolineae bacterium | reverse complement strand
CAACGACTGCATCGCGGCGAGCGTCTGTTTGAAGGTTGAGACATTTCTTCTCCATAATCCGGAGTAATGTAGGACAAACTTAAGTTTGTCCTACAAAAACCCCTACTATTTGAGAACTTACGTTGAAACCAATCTTAACGTGGGTTGCGATTAAAAATGAATAACCGCATCACGATCAGGGCCAGCCCGGCCACAGCGCCTAACACCAACGCGGCTCTGATATCAATGGCCAGTTGGGACGTACCGTTGAAATGGTTGGCAATCGCCACCCCCACCCGGCCGCCGATAACGTCAATCTGGCGCGCGATGATCAGCCCGCTGCCGCCTTCTTGCAGCCTCACCGATTGGGCCGACATAACCGCCGCGCCGCCTTCTTGGATCGAGATGGTGTTGCCTTTAATCATCAACGCCCCGCCGTCTCGAATATCGACGGTATTGGCGTTGATGACGGCTGCCCCGCTGTCTTTCAGGTGAACCGTTTCCGTCCCGTTGCTAACGCCGTTGTTTTTCATGATGATAGTTCTCCTTGCGATTTATCACTTTTTTGGACTTACGTAGTTCGTAGCATAAATTGGCAATTTGTTCTACGAACGGCGTAAAACCAAGATTTATTTTTTATACACCTTGCCAAACGTATCTGCCAGGATGCGCATGGTACCGGGGGATAAATGACAATCTGAGGAAACGCGGCAAATCATTTTGGCGTAACGTTCGTTTCTCCACTCCTCCGTATCATTGCCCACTTGAACGGCGAACCGCTCAACCTCCTCATCCGTCGCTTGAATGATTTCGACCTGATTGAAATCACATAAACGACGCATGACGATCCAATTGACGCGAATTTGGTCATTGGCCTGAACGACGTCTGGCGGAATTTTTTGGTCTAAAACCGCCACCACCCCGCCGTCCGGCCAGGGTTGAAAGGTGATGCTTTGATGACAGGCGCGACAGCCATAATAGGTGACCAATCCCTCCTCCGGTACGTCTATCTTCAGGGGGTGACAGTGAACGAAACAGTCAGAACACAACAACTGCTCGGCATCATTGGCCAGTCGCTCTCTGGTTTCTTCGCCGATGCTGAGAATTAACCAGGTCGCCAGGGCGGCTTCAGGCGGTGAGCCGGTTAGGGCTAACCCCCTTAAATGGACGACCGCTTCGCCACCCCGGTACAGTAAAACGTGTCGCGCGATAAATCGTTCCAGCCAATGATCATCCTGCAAATTGGCGGTCAATTTACTTAGCGGGAGCGTTCGTTCCTTGGCCCGGTCAAGCCGGTTCAAGCGATCTTGCCAGTAATACCGAATCCCTCGGTGAGAGTCACAGGCGCTTCTCAGCGCGGCTTCAACCTCTGCGGCGTACGGCCGGCCCAGATGTCGCAAGGTTAAACGGTAAAACCAACTGGCCGGATCGGTCAAGTAGGTTCGGCGGAGATGTTTGGCATAATCCTTATCGCCACAAAACCGCCGCTCTCGCCACAAAATCGCGCCCCAATTGGCGATGCTTCTGCTGGTGGAAGGTGTCGTCTCCATCCGTTTTGATACGTCCCCTTACCTTTCCAGCCAGGCCAGCACCCCGGCCAGCGCCCCGATTAACGCCCCAATCAGCGCCCCGGCCAGCGCCGCACCCAGCGCCACCGCCAGCGCCCCGATAATGACCTGGGCCAGCGCCGCCGCAATCGCCCCCAGCGTCAGCCCCAGTACGGCCCCAATCAGCGCTCCGATTAGCGCCCCGTTGAAGGTCGAGCCAGCCGCATCGACTATTTTAACCCTTGATGTCTGTTTCTCTGGTGATTCCATCCGATCCTTTCTCATCAAACAGGCTCACTAATATTCTGTATGGTTCTTACGACGGAACTCGACCAACCGCCAGAATGTACATTTCCCGGTAACAAATATCGGGATGGTTGATGAGTTGCTCAGGAGCTTCACCGATTGCGTGCCAGGTCGCGATATCTTTTGGACGTAAATCCAGATCCGCCGCCATATGGGATAAGAAGATTAAATTGTCGGCGATATAGGCTTGCTCAAGGGGCTGAAGAGGCGACCACCTTTCGACCAACGTGGTTTGACGCTTGATAACCTTTAACCCCGCCTCTCTCAGCCAAGTCGGAAGATGCGTCCCTCTCATCGCCCCTGAAACATGCCCATTACCTTGACACGCCTCAATTAAGCGCCACATCAAGGTTGGGCTGAGGGGTTGAAACTGCCAGGCTGAAATGTCAACATCCTTGACGGCCACGATACCCCCCGGCCGCACCACCCGAACAAATTCAGCCAGAGTTTGAGTGAGTTCCTCATCCGTCAAATATTGGGTCACATTGGCGCTCCAAACCGCGTCAAACTGATCATCTTCATAAGGCAGCGAGATGAGACTGCCAACTCTTGTTTCAACCGGGCAAGCCAAACTTTTCTCGGCTAAACTCAGTTCGATGGCGCTAATATTTTCCGGAGCCAGATCAATGGCGCTAATCTTACCTGTGGCCCCCACGATTTCAGACATAAGCGGTAAAAATGCACCGCCGCCACACCCGGCGTCAAGAACATGCCATCCCGATTGAAGCCCGGCAGAACGAAGGGTTGCCTCGTATTCAAATTGGGCCACTCGATAATGTTTATCAAGATAGGCCGAACTGACCAAATTATGGCCGGTTGAAGTTGAATGATTAATCTCAGATGCTTGATGTGTCATTACTCTCCTCCACAGATTTTAAGTAGATGTTAAACTCATCGAAGGGCCATTGATAACTTAAAGTGGGCTACAAACAAAACTTATGGCGATGAATTCGGAATGGGAATTATAGGGGCGAGGTCGCAGAAATGGGGGTACGGCCAGTATATCACATCTCGGCTTGACGCAAAAGGTTTGAGAGAAAACTTAAACGTAAGAGGTAGGATGTGAAGCCTACTCAAAATAAGCCTTGCTTTGGGCGACCACTGTGCTGGCTAGGTTAGCGGATAGCGACGGGTTGTGTCACCTTCTCTACTTCCACCAAGGTATCGTGAAAATCACCGCCGCCGCCTAAGTCACTCAAACCATCAGCCGTGAGGGCGTTGGCTGATGAGCCGCCCGGACTTTGAGAAGCCCACCAGCCCGACGGCATCGAAACAACGCCGGCACGGATGTGATCACCGACTCTGGCTCGAAGCATCACTTCGCCGCGATCATTGAAGACTCGAACTTGATCGCCATCATTGATATCTCTTGGATCGGCGTCGTCGGGATGAAGGGCAAGACGGGGTTCCCTTTCAGCCTTCAGGTGACGGGGCAAATTGGCATAGCTTGAATTTAGAAAATGCAGGGCCGATTTGGCGGTTAGTAGCATCAGAGGGTAGCGCTTTGCCAGCTCGGCATCGCCAACGGGGCTTTCGGCCGGAGGTACATGGGCCGGCAATGGGTCGAGACCTTGCTCAATGACGCTTTCAGCAAAAAACTCACACTTGCCGGATGGTGTGGCAAATCCGCCTTCGGCGAATGGACGCCAATCCGGGGGCAGGTTAAGCCTAGCCCAACCTTCCTTTTCCAGCCGCTTGTAGGTGATGCCTTGCAAATAAGGGTGATCACTGGTCAAGAGGGTTCGGATTCGTTCCTCGTCGGAGGTGTAAAGATGTGGATCTTCCAGCCCCAAGGCAGCAGCTAAGCGACGGAAAAACTCACTGTTTGGCACGGCTTCACCAAGCGGTTCAATTGCGGGCAGATTGAGGGTTAAATAAGGATGCCCCCACGACCACAGTAAATCTGCGTGTTCGAGTTGGGTTGTGGCCGGTAGGATATAATCGGCATAGCGAGCCGTATCGGTTAAAAACTGTTCGTGAACCACGATGAATAGATCGTTACGGCGTAAACCTTGTAAGACAAGATTTTGATTGGGGGCAATCGTGGCCGGGTTACTGCTGTGAACAATTAGGCATCGAATTGGTGGGTCGAGTTCAGCGCTCGTTAAGACTTGACCCAATTGAACCATATTTACCGACCTAATATTTTTGTCTTCCAATTCCGGCTTGGTGACAGCCGCAGTGTTTAATGCCTCGAAAAAGGGGCCAGCGGGCGTAGTCATCAATCCTCCGCCTTGATCTCGCCAAGCCCCAACCAAAGCCGGTAAACAGGAAATGGCTCGAAACATCATTGCCCCGTTGCTGTGATGCTCTAAACCGATCAGGGTTCTGATAACAGTTGGTCGAGTGGTTGCATAGGCTTTAGCTAACTCAATGATTTCATTGGCTGTCAGGCCCGTTATTTGAGCCACACGCTCAGGGGGATAGTCTGTGAGACGCTCTCGTAACGGGTCAAAGCCAAGGGTATAACGCGCAACGTAATCTGGGTCATACAGAGACTCTTTGACAATCACGTGCATCATGCCCAAAGCCAGGGCTGCGTCGGTTCCCGGCAGCGGCTGAAGGTGCCAGTCAGCTTGAGCGGCAGTTCGTGTCTTGGCTGGATCAATGACGACCAGGGTCGCCCCGTTTTTCCGTGCTTGTTGGATAAACGGCCATAAATGCAAGTTTGTGACCACCGTATTCGTACCCCACAAGATGATAAAGCGGCTGTGAACAATATCTTCAAGCAGCGTGGATGTCGATCCACCGATGGTGACTGCGGCGCCTGTCTCCTGGGTGCTACCGCAAACATTGCGTTCCAATCGGGTCGCGCCCAGCCGATCGAAGAACGGCTGCCCCGCATCTTTCTGGATCAGCCCCTGCGTTCCCATATAGCTGTAAGGCAAGATGGCCGTTGGACCATCTTGAGCGATGATGTCTTGCAGCCGACCGGAAATATCGGTCAGCGCCTTGTCCCAGCTTACTCGCTCAAACCTGCCCTCACCTTTGGTCCCTACTCGGCGCATAGGGTACAGAATGCGGTCCGGGCTATAGACCCGCTCAAGAAAGTGGTTAACCTTAGGGCACAGCACCCCTTGGGTAAAAGGGTGTTCCCGATCACCAACCAATTTGACGGCCGTTCCATCCCGTACCGTTACTTGCCAAGCGCATGTATCGGGGCAGTCGTGTGGACACACACCGCGAACAATTTTGGGTAAACTTCCTTGGTTATTCATCTGTCCTCCTGACCTTTGATGTATGTCACTAATGAGAGACCAGCCAACACTTCCGCTTAACCCCATCCTATCCAGATTTTGCTTAACGGCCAGCTCAAATTGTACCCGAACTCTGCTCAATATGACAAGGATACGAGCGAATGAGCCATGTCTGTGTCTAAAGCGGGGGGTAGGGAGTAAGGAGTAGGGAGTAAGGGAAAAACCCTACTCCTTACTTTCTATACTGAAAACAGAATGAGAACG
>JAGRCC010000431.1 GCA_020433785.1 Anaerolineae bacterium | reverse complement strand
GGCGACGGTACGGACCGTTCGGCGGGTGGTACGGATGGTTCGGCGATGGTACGGACCGTTCGGCTCTTTAAATTCCAGTGCCGTCAATCCTGCGCATCCACTGTTTTCACTCAACCCACCACTCGCTATAAAAAATAAGCGAGTCAGACCGTTCCGGGGGAACGACACTGAGAATAAAAACCTACTGGAGCGACAAAGCTTGCTTTGTCATTCAGGTCAGGTCAAAGTAAACTTTGACGCTCCGGACCTTTATTTGTCAGGTCAAAGTCAACTTTGACGCTCCGGAGGGCCATTTTCCAAAAAAAGCGGATACTATTTAGACCACGAGATCTGCTCATCGATCCAGTCGCGGCTGAAGTACGGCGTGATGGCTTGGGGGGTGAAAATACCGCCGTCGAACGGGAACAGCAGGTGGCGCTCACTGCCATCGGCTTTGATGAGGTGGATGCCCCAATGGCCATCGGCATTAGACAGATAGCTAATCCACTGGCCGTCAGGCGACCAGGCGGGCAAGCCTTCGATGCCGGGATCGTTAGTGAGTTGACGCTGGTTGCTGCCATCGACATTGATCACATACAAGTCCCAACTGCCGGCGACCGGACTTTGATAGACAATCTGATCGCCTACAGGCGACCAGGCGGGGTGAGCGGCATCCGGTTCTTCGAGCAGCGGGCCGATCATATTTACGCCAACGTCCCAGGCTTGGACCGGCAGCGCTTCGGCCAGCCACAGCCCACAGCGGTTGCCGGTTAAGTCGCAGCCTCGGTAGACGAAGCGGTCGTTGTCCGGCGCCCAAGACGGATATTGACCTTCGATCCGCAGGTCTTCTTCAAAATCGTGGGCGACGTTGCTGGTCATAATCCGGCTGCGGCCGTCATCTTCGCGGCGGGTATCGAACAGCAAGCGCTCGCCATTGGGCGACCAATCGGGGTGGGAGTCTTCCCAGAATTTGGTTACGCCGGTGTAAGCGGTCCCATCCAGCGTGGTGAAGCCAATCCGGCGCTCGGCTTCAGGGGTAGCGCAGCCGTAATAGGGATGATCGACCGTTTCGTTTTTGTACTTTTCAGGAATAGCGCCCCAGCCCCGGAAGGCCAGCAAGCTGCCATCCGGCGAGAGGGCCGGTTCGCTGGCGTTGTTGAGCGAGAAGACGCGGCGAGTCGATTGGCAGGCTGCGGCATCGGCTAAACAGGCGGAGACGTCGATGATGTTGATCTCATACGTGCAGCGATTGGGGGAGTTATTCCAAAAACTAAAGGCGATGTGGCCGGCCGGTAAGGCTTCGGCGGCGGATGAAACCGGCGCAACAGCGGCGACCGCCGGATGATTGGCGGCCGGAGACGATGCCGGCAAATCGCTGGCTTGATCACCGACCTCGACGCCCGGAATCCAGAGCTTGGCGCCCAAGGTGATAATGTCGGCGTTTTGGATCGCGCCATAAGCAATGTCCTCGGCGTGCTTGGCATTGGTGGCAGCGATGATCTCAGGATAGCGATGGCCGTCGCCCAAAAACTTTTCGGCGATCTTCCATAAGGTGTCGTCGTGTTGAACAATGTAGCTGCTGCCGGTTCCCGCCTCTTGAGCCGCTACGGTCATTGGATTCAGACTAAGCCCAACAGCGACGACGGCTAAAATTAATATTCCAGCCAGCATTGTCCAGCCTGTTCCCCCCAAAATTCTACTGTTGCACATAACTTGTCCCTCCTTGCGCAAGCTACAACCTAAAAATATGATGTTAGGGATTTAGCCCCTCGTCCCCAAACTCACTGTCATCGGCATCAAACGTGTCAGCCAAAATCGACAAGGCCCGGTCGGCCAACGGTTCGGGCACCGATATTTTGGCCGAACCGAGCGGGCCGACGGTCAATCCCAACACCGATCCAACGGCTTCTTGCTGCAAAACAACCGGAATGGCCTCGCTTTCCAGCCGGCCTTTGATCACAATGGCTTCGCCGGGATTGAGGTTTTCGGCAATGGTGACCCAGGTAGTGACCTCGGAGCCGCCTTTGGTGGTATCAGCCGTGCCGGTTTTGGCTTGTCTTTTGGCATTAGGCCAGGGTAATATGTTGCCTAGTAGATCTGTCATAATCCTCCCTGAATTACATGTTTAGACCAACTTCCAACGTGTTGTGATTATAATTATAGCAGCAATTCGAGATTCATCTGAACGGGTCGCCCAAAATCAGGGGCGATGATTTTGTCGAAACGTCCGGTCAACTTATAATAAGCCTAGGTTTGTATCATATTGTTTGCTTAAAAACGTCCCTTGGGGACGTTTCTGTCTTATTTCAACAACGATTCGCCTAAGCGAGTCCAGTGGAGGTTCAGTTGTTAATTGCATTGCAAATTATTCAGATTATTTTGTCGATAACCATCATTGTGCTGGTTCTCTTGCAAGGGAAAGGGGCCGGACTGGGTGGTATTTTCGGGGGCGATGGGGGTGTTTACCGCACGAAACGGGGTATTGAAAAAACCCTCCACCAGGCCACGATTGGTCTAACCGTTTTCTTTTTTGTCCTGGCCCTGGTCACCGTCGCAATCACTGCTGCATAAATGGGCCAGTATATCCGTTGGCAGGCCATCTTGGCGGCAACCGGTATCGCCCTGACGATGGCCTTTTTGAGTTTTCTGTCGCTCTCGCGGCAAACTGTAACCATTCCCGATGTGGGGGGGATTTATAGTGAGGGTGTGGTCGGCCAGCCTCAGTTCATCAACCCCCTGCTGATGCAGTACAATCAGGTTGATCAGGACCTTAACGCGTTAATCTTTAACGGCCTGACCAAAATGGATGGCGAGGGCAACATCGAGCCGGACCTGGCCAAAAGCTGGCAGGTGAGCGATGATGGGCTAACTTACACCTTTCGCTTGCGCACCGACGTGCATTGGCACGATGGCCGGCCTTTTACCGCTGACGATGTCCTTTTCACCATTTCGTTGATGCAGGACCCCGATTTTCCGGGAGTGGCTTATCTGGGCCGTTTGTGGCAGTCGGTCACGGTTGAGAAACTCGATCAATATACGGTTCGGTTTGAGCTGCCGGAACCTTTTCCGGCGTTTGCCGAATATACCCGCATCGGCATCTTGCCCCAGCATATTCTGGGCAGCATGCCGGCTCGTGATCTGCTCAATCACCCCTTCAACTTAAAGCCGATCGGGACCGGGCCGTTCAAATTGGATGAAGTCAACACCCAGTTCGCCCGGCTCGTCAACAATCCGCTCTATGCCGGCAAAAAACCGCGTTTAGCCCAGATGGCGCTGCGCTTCTATTCGTCTTTTGACGATGCCCTGGCGGCGTATAAAATCGGTGAAATCCAGGGAATCAGCACCATTCCGCCGGAGGCCATCGCGGACGTGCAAAACCTGGCATCGCTCAATCTATACACGGCTCTACTCTCCGGTTACTATATTGTGTACCTTAATCTGCAGGACGCTGAAACCGCGCCTTTCTTCCAGGAAGTTGAAGTTCGACAGGCGCTGGCCTACGGGCTTGATCGAGAGGCGATTATCAGACAGGCGCTCAACGGGCAAGCCCTAGTGGCGAACGGCCCCATCTTACCCTGGAGTTGGGCCTACAACCCCGATCAACCCAAGCTCGAATATGCGCCGGAGATGGCGGCCACCCTGCTCGATCAAGCCGGGTGGATCGATGCCGATGGCGACGGCGTTCGTGAAAAAGAGGGTGTGTCGTTAGCCTTCACGCTGCTGACCAGTGATGACCCGGCTAAAATAGCCGTGGCTCAGGCCCTCAGCCAGCAGTGGCAGCAGATCGGAGTATCGGTAACGGTGGAACCCGCCGGGTACGGGTTGGGAGAGCAGTTGGATCAACGGACTTATCAAGCCGCCCTGGCTGAGGTCTTGCTGGCCGGCGATCCCGATCCTTATCCGTTCTGGCACCAAACCCAAATTGAAGACGGTCAGAATTATCCGGGCTGGAATAACACTGATGCCTCGGTTCTTTTAGAAGAAGCCAGAACCATCCAGGATCAAGGTCATCGCAATGATTATTATTTTGAGTTTCAGCGGATCTTTGCTGCTGAAGTCCCCTCGATTGTTTTATTTTATCCCACCTATACGTATGGAGTCAGCCAGGATATTCACGGCGTACAGTTACCCAACCTCAGCAACCCCAGCGACCGCTTTCGGACGGTGACCGATTGGTACACCCTCACCCGCGAAGTTATTTACAGCGGATCGCAGTTCCAGGATGTAAAACCGTAGCGGGGTCGGTTGACGCTGGGGGGTTTTCAGGGTAGAATCGAGAAAAAGCTAACTTTTTCTTTAGAAAAATGATGAATAGACCCGTAACCGCGACCGATAAAATACGGGCGCAATCCCTCAACCGCACCGGTCTGGAGCATTTCGAGCGCTGGGAGTTGGAAAGCGCCATTACCCTCTTTCAAGAAGCGGCCCGCCTGGATGACTCAGATCCCGAATACCATCTCAATTTAGCCCGGACGCAGGTTCGGCTGGGCGACTACGAAATGATGCTGCAAGCGCTGGGCGATTACATTCGCACCGAAACCAACAAATCGATGATTAGTC
>JAGRCC010000430.1 GCA_020433785.1 Anaerolineae bacterium | reverse complement strand
TCTCTAGAATTTTTTTAATGGTATACTCGTGCTCCGGCCGGAAAGTAAAGTAGCGCAGCATTTCGCCTAACAGACCCGTTGAAAAGAGCTGAATGCCCAGAATCATGGCTAAAATACCCACAAGGAACAGCGGGCGGGTGCCAATCGGCCCGATATCGAAACCGGCGACGACGCGCAGCAACCACAAACCGGCCAGATAAAGTTCGATGAGCGTGCCCAGCCCAAAGGTCAGCAGCCCGATTGTGCCAAACAGCCGGAGCGGGTGCTTGAGATAGGTGGTCAGAAACAGAACTGTAATAAAATCCAAGAAGCCGCGAATCGCCCGGCCCGCCCCATATTTCGACACGCCGGAGTAGCGCGGATGGTGCTGCACTTTCTCTTCGGTGATGCGAAATCCTTTACCGGCGGCCAGAACCGGCACAAAACGGTGAAAGTCGCTGTAGAGCGGAATCTGCTCGGTAACGGCCCGTCGATAAACCTTGAAGCCGCAGTTGAAATCGTGCAGGTTCAGCCCGCTGAATTTTGAAACCACACGATTAAAAATCTTCGACGGCCAGGTTTTGTCGATGGGGTCTTGGCGGTCGTGCCGCCAGGCCGCGACCAAATCGTAGCCTTCATCCAGTTTGGCCAGCAGCTTGGGGATTTCGGCCGGGTCATCCTGCAAATCGGCATCCAAGGTGATGATGACATCGCCCCGGCTGTGTCGAAAACCGGCCACTAAGCCCGCCGTTTTGCCGAAATTCTGGTGAAAATGGATCACCCGTACGGCGGGATCACGCTTAAACAACGCATCCAAAATTTGCGCCGAGCCGTCGGTGCTGCCGTCGTTGACAAAAATAATTTCGTACGGTTGGTTGAGTTGGGTGAGCGCAGCGGTGAGCTTTTGATGAAGTAATTCCAGATTCCCCTCCTCGTTAAGCAGGGGAATTACAGTTGAAATCATGAAACTGCCTTGAATTAAATTTGTTGATGGCTGTCGGGTGTTGCGTAAAGTGTTTTATGGTCAAACATGCATTTTACAGCTATCCGGGTTTGGCGTCAATCTGGCCGTTATTTCGCAGCAATTCTCCGTATAACGACAAGGTGACGGTCACGGGGTCGAAAACACCCATCTGCTCGGTGAAACCAACGACCTTGCTCCGGCAAAAGTGACCGTCACCTTTTTACCGGTATTTCGCGCGACGCTTGTATCATTTTCGGTTATTATGTAGAATTAAGGTAGATTAACTTGAGGGTGCCATAATGTCACTAAACATCACTGATGTCCGGGCGCAAATGCCCAATTATGAAAATTATAAAGATTGGCAGCGGAGCGGGGAAATTCTGGGTATTGCCGTTCATCATTCGGCCACGGCCGACCGGACAACCGGCGCGCCGACGGGTAACGCGCTGAGTTTCTTCAACTACCATGTCAACGGCCAGGGCTGGTCGCATGGCGGCTACAATTACGTCATTCCCGGCAACGGCCAAATTGAATATGCGCTGGATGAAAAGATCTCAGCCTATCATGCCGGCTTTCGGGATACTGATAATTCCGAAGGGCTGGAATACGGCCAGTATTGGAACAACCACTATTTGGCCATCTGTATGGCCGGCTGGTTCAGCGACAACCGCACCTACCAAGACGCCAACGGCCAAACCCGGCAAATCCCCAACCAGTACACCACCCCAACCAGCGCCCAAATGGAGTCGCTGCTCAATCTCATCCAACATCTGCGCCAGAAGTACAATATTTCGGTTGAGAACGTGCGCGGTCATCGCGAGCTGCGGGGCAACGGCACCACCTGCCCCGGCTACAACATCGATCCGGCCCAACTCCGGGCCACGATCAAAAACCTGGACGAAACCAAGCCGCCCGATCCCGATCCTCAACCTGAAGTCAAGCCTGGTGAACACGTGGTGCTGCTGCCCGACGCCGACCGTTATTTCGATGCCGCCGCCACCTATATCTGGCATTTTCAGCCTGATGTCAGCTTCGCCATCGATCAGGCCGTTGGTCGCTGGAAATACGTTACCGCCATCGGCGATGCCAGCGGCATCAGCGACGCGCAGTTAGATCGCCTGCGCACCGCCGGCGCGGTCCTGGTGCAGCGCATTTCCGGCAATCCCGATACCGTGCGGGCGACGCTTGACCAACTGGTTGAGACTGACCGGCGCTTCTTGGAAGAATCCGAGCCGAAACCGCAAACATACACCGTTCAATCCGGCGACACCCTATCCGGGATCGCCCGGCAGGTTTACGGTCAAGCGTCGCTATGGACCATCATTTTTGAAGCAAACCGTGATATTTTGAGCGAACCTAGCCGGATCAAACCCGGCCAGGTCCTAAAAATCCCGCCGAAACCGGTCTAAGCATGGCGAAACGCAGATCGCAGCTTCTTGAAATTTTATATTCCAACGGTCCGGCCGCGGCCGTCTTAAAATCCGCCGCCAAACATCGCGATCGCGGGTTGGCCTCGGAACTGCGTTACCCTTTTTTGGCGATTGTCGGCCAGACCGAAATGAAGATAGCCCTGCTGTTGGGCCTCATCAATCGAGCCGTCGGCGGCGTGCTGTTGGTGGGCGCCCGAGGCACGGCCAAAACCACCGCCGTGCGCGGCCTGGTCGATCTGATGCCTGTGGTCGAGCGCAGCACGTGCGAGTACGGCTGCGAACCGGAAGACCTCATTTTGTACGGCATGGACGGCGTCTGCCAAGAGTGCGCGGTAAAACTGGGCATGGGCGACCCCATTACCACCACGGAGTCGATGCGGCTGGTCGAACTACCGCTCAACGCCCGGCTGGAAGATGTGGTCGGCGGCATCAACGAGCGAGTGGCCATGGAGCAAAATCGGCTGCTGGTGGAGCGCGGTATTCTGTCCCAGGCCGATCAAAACATGCTCTACATCGATGAAGTGAACCTGCTTGACCCGCTCATCATCGACGCTATCCTTGACGCCGCCGCCCAAGGCCAGTACACCGTCCGGCGCGGCCCGATGGCGGCCACTTACCGCTCGCGCTTAACCCTGGTCGGCTCGATGAATCCCGAAGAAGGCATCTTGCGGCCTCAAATTCAAGACCGATTTGGGCTGCGGGTGCTGGTACGCGGAGTGGAAAATCTTGATGAGCGCATGGAGATTTATCAGCGGGCCGTTTTCTACAAGAACAAACCCTACAAATTTGTAACCAATTGGATCGCCGAAACCGAGTCGGCTCAATGGGAAGTCATCGAAGCCCGCAAACGGCTGGCCAAAGTCAAATTTGCCCCAGGGGTTGAACGCGAAGGGCTGCGCTGGATCCAAGAGCTAAAGATCGACAGCCACCGGGCCGAAATGACGCTGTTTGAAGCCGGCCGCGCTCTAGCCGCCGCCGACGGCCGTCTGGAAGTCACCTTGGACGATCTGCGCATCATCGCTCCGATGGCTCTGCGCCAGCGACAGACCGAAACGGCCCAGCGGTTTTTCGAAGCCCAACGCAAAGAAGATCAAACCATTCAATCGATTATCACCGGCGCGCCGCAAACGGCTGCCAAAAAACCTCGCGCCAAAAAGCCGCGTTCTTCCAATTCGCCTCAATCTACGCCGACTCACAACGGCCTGGCCTCCGTCTCTGAAGATGGTCAGGAAACCAGCCCCAAAAACCATGAAGTTCATGAAGAAAAGTAACCCCGTTCTTAAAGAATTTGCGGGTATCTCAAGTCCCTCTAAAACAAAATAAGGCGAAGGCTAAGGCTTAGCCTAGTAATGCTTTTCAAACTCCTCTCCCAAATTTGGCAGACTCGCTGAATGAAGTATCATTCAAGGGCGCAAAAGTAGTCATTCCGACAAAAGATTGGAGAGGAAGGATGCCCGATCTTGCTGAACCGACCTCTGCCCCTGAGGTAGAACAGCCAACAATTGAACAGCCGGTTGAAGAACCGATTAAAGAACCCATTGAAGATGCCGTTGAAAATCCCAATGAAGATCCCAATGAAGATGCCACTGAAGAACCCATTGAACAGCCAATCGAAGAGCCAGCCGAAGAGCTGATTGAAGAACCCCTTGAAGAGCCGACTGAACCGGTAAGCGAAGAACCGATTGGACCCTTAATTGCACCTCCGGTCATCGATGAATCAGACCAGGAATCCACTGGACCAACGACTGAATATCAGCCAGAAGGGTTAATTGACCCGGGTTTTGATGAACCAGCCCATGACTATGACGGGCCAATCATAACGCTGCCAATGGCCGAACCGATAAGTGATCGGCCTCGACCCGCCTCGCCTACAATTAACAGCCGCCCCTGGATTTACGCCGGCATTGGGCTGGTGCTGACGCTGCTGGCCCTGGCTGTGGGGGTCATTTTTTTGTACGCTATTTTCGCCTTGGTCTTCTTCGGCGGCGAAGGTGACGACATCGCGGCGGCCCCCATTGTGACCGAGGAGGCGATCGTTGCCGCCCCGCCGCCAACGCCAACGATCACCCCGACCACTGATCCAGGGGCAGGCCGCTCGCTGGCGCAGCAAGTCAGCGAAGCCCCAACAGCCACCCGCGCCCCGGTCCTACCGACCGCCGCGCCTGCCGTTCGGCCGCAGTTACTGGCCAATTCTAACATCGACTTTGCCAGCACCCAAGGTAATTGGCAATATCTGTGGGCCTCGCCCAACACAAACGCCTGGCAGCCGATGGTTTACGAGAGCCGCGAGTACGGCACCTGCTGGTACGCCGCCGATTACGTGCGCATCTGCGAAGAGAGCGGCCACCCCGGCGATGAGGCCGATATCGCCTGGCGCTGGACCAGCCCCGTCCCCGGCCCGATCGAAATCCTGCTTCACGCCGAAAAAATCGACGTGGGTGGGGATGGGGTTATTGTCTCCGTTTTTAATAACACGGGCGATATTTCCACCGACCCCGTTTTTTCCCGGCCGGTCCTCGGTAATGATGAAAGCGGCTTTGCTAACCGCTTTATCATCGACACCATTCAACCCGGTGATTTTCTGCTGTTTGTTATGCAAAAAAACGAAGACGTCACCTTCGACCACACGGACTTCGAAGCAACCATCTGCCAGATCAGCTGTCCCTAAAACCTATGGCGGCGATGCTGCAGTATCGCCGCCACCATTCTTTATAAAATCACCGGCTTTTAACCGCTGTTCGCTGCGAAGTTCATTCCTCTTTCCTCATTTTAAGATTTCTGAGTATAATGTTTACATAAGAATGAAAATGGAACGGAACGACAAAGCTGGCTTTGTCACCTACGATCAAAGCCAGCTTTGATGCTCCAGAGTTTTATTTGCAAGGGTATTTTATGAGAAGCCTGTTCTCTTGCCTGCATGCCATTATCCATACCATTTTTCTGTTTCTTGGTGCGGTCGTGGTCGTGCTCATTGCGGCGGGGTTATTTGCCTATACCATGATCAACGACAGTTCCCATCTGGTCATCGAAAA
>JAGRCC010000429.1 GCA_020433785.1 Anaerolineae bacterium | reverse complement strand
GCTCACTGGCGCAGGAGCAGGCATCATAGGCGGCACTGTATTGAGCCTCCCAATCGAGGGCGCGGCAGTAATAGGCCAGGTTCTCCGGGCTGGTGGGATTAAGCCGAACCGCTTGTTCAGCCTGGGCCAGGGCCGCGCCGGTATCGCGGGTGTAGACCAAAATGCGCGATTGGCGAATGTAAGGCACGTCGTTAGTGGGATCGATGCGGATGGCCTCGTTGTAGGCTTCGATGGCTTTGTCCAATTTGCCTTCAACAAAATAGGTGTCGCCATCGGCAATATACAGCAGAGCCGAGCGTGTGGGGGTGGGAGTAGGCGCATAGCGTTCAGCCAAAGTGGTCGTTTTGACGTTGAAGTAGCCGACGTAAATCCCGAGCAAGAAAGCCAGCACAGCCATCATGGCCAACATTAGCACATATAAGATGAATGTTAAAAAAGGAGAGCGCCGCTTTTCTTGAGGTCGATAATACATAAATATATCCAGATCAGGGAGTAAGACGTAAGATTAGGGAAAAGACTCCCTGCCTCTTATTCTTACTCCTTACTTTCCACTTCCTTCATCCATTGCCGGCAATAATCGATTGTTATTGCTTCTCATCGGCGGGGAAGACAGCAATTGGGGTTATGTTGTAATCACTAATTCTGAATTGTCAACTTTTCTAAGTTGGGTTTGGACGCTTTGGTGGCGGCCGCTTCTTTGAGAATTTCACGGGCGCTTTGGCGGGTGCTGTCGCTGAGGACGCCTAACATTTGAGCCATCTCGTTGACCTGTGATTCGCCGGTCAGCGCCTGGATATCGGTTTTGGTGCGCCCACCGCTAACCTGCTTGGCGACGTGATAGTGCAGTTCGGCATATCCGGCAATTTGGGGCAGATGGGTGACGCACAAAACTTGGTGATGCCCCTGGCTGGCCAGCATCCACAGCTTTTGGCCAACGACACCGCCAATACGGCCGCCGATGCCCTGATCGATCTCGTCGAAGATGAGCGTGGGGGTTTCATCGGCAATGGCCAGCACGTTTTTGAGGGCCAGCATAATCCGGCTAGTTTCACCGCCGGAGGCCACTTTGGCCAGAGGTTTGAGCGGTTCGCCGGGGTTGGGTGAGATCAAAAATTCAACGCGATCGATGCCGGTGTCATCACAGGCTACGGTTACCACTTTGCCCGGCTTCGTTTCCACATAGACGCCGTCGGCGGCCTCACTCCACTGGATATCAACCGCGAATTTGGCCTTTTCCATGCTCAAATCGGCCAGCTCGGTTTCCACGCCGACCGACAACGTCTCGCCAGCCTGCCGGCGGGCTTCCGAAAGCGTCAAGGCCAACCGGCCAATTTTTTGGCGGAAGGCCTCCTCCTCGGCTTTCAGGGCCTCGATGCGTTCTTCACTGTGGCTGATGTTATCCAGATCGATCTGTGCTTTGCGGCCAAATTCGAGAATATCCTCAACCGTAGCCCCATATTTTCGTTTTAAGGAAAAAATCAAGCTCAACCGCTCTTCAATTTCCTGAAGGCGCATGGGGTTGAAATCGATATTTTCGTTGTAATCACGGACAAAGGAAGCGACGTCCTCGACTTGATAGGTTAGATTGTCAACCATCTCGCGTTTTTCAGCCCAACTTTCATCGAGCTTGGCCAGGTTGTTCATCACCCGGGTTAACTGCCCCAGCAGATCGATGATCGAGAATTGCTCATCGCTGCCGGCTTCAACCAGGAGAGCGTAGGCTTCGGCGCTGAGTTGGCTGAGTTGTTCGGCATTGGCTAAACGATTGCGCTCGGCGTTAAGTTCGATCTCTTCGCCCGGCTTCAGGTTGGCCATGGTGATTTCTTCGACCTGAAAGGTGAGCTGGTCGATGCGGCGGGCCAGAAACTGCTCGTCGCGCTGGAGATCGGCTAGCTCTTGGCGGATGCGGCGCAGTTGGCGAACTTCGGCCACCAATATATTCCGCTGGCTCGGCAAGCCGGCATACCGGTCTAAAAAGGTGAGATGCTGCCGGACTTGCATCAGGCTCAGGTGTTCATTTTGACCGTGGATGTCTACCAGTTGAGCCGCTATCTTTTCCAATAGGCTCAGATTGACCGTGCTGCCGTTGACCCGGCAGAAGCTGCGGCCGGTGCTGCGAAGTTCGCGGCCTAAAATCAACATATCAGGATTGTCACCTTCCAGCCCCTCTTCGGCCAGAATGGGATCGATAGCGGCGCGCAGCGGCGGCGACAGGCGGAAAAGGCCCTCGATTCTGGCCCGGTCGTTGCCGGCTCGAATAAAGGTAGAATCGCCCCGGCCGCCTAACAGCATCGTCACGGCGTCGATGATAATCGATTTGCCGGCGCCGGTCTCGCCGGTTAGAACATTGAATCCTTCAGAAAATTTAAGATTTAACTGCTCAATAATGGCGAAATCTTCAATATTTAGCTCAACAAGCATCGTATAAATTCCTATGTAATACGATTACAGATGCAACTTTTTTTCGGCGGTTTCGTAATGATGTTACAAAGGAGCAGGGTAGCCAGGTTGCAAAATAATCGACATGTCTCATTTTGCAACAGTGCTACCCTGAAGTCCTAAAATTCTACATTATATCACTGTGAGTATAGCACACCCGTTCCATCTACTCAAATCGGGTTAAGGCGGGAAATCGACATAAATTTTTAAATTATTGTCAGCTAGAACGAGGTTTGGTATAATTGGGGGCAGTTCGCTGACCGATATGCCACAGACCTTATGTTCGAGAGAGGAATCGGATAATATAAATAATAACCCCACAAGCGCTTTCACCCAAAATCTTCACCTTATTATAACACCACAACACATCTGTAAAAGAAATCTGGGGTTCAAACTAAGACCCCAATATTAAATTCATTTTAATTTGATTTGAGGAGGTAATTCTACACATATGGACATCGGATCCGCATTTACTTATATGTTTGACGATGAAGAGTGGATCAAGAAAATAGCGATTGGCGGCGCCGTCGCCCTGGTCGCGCTGATTCTGTCACCTATTATTATTGGCCTTGTCTTATTATTACCGCTAAGCGGTTATATGATCGAGGTTCTGAAGAATGTTCGTGACGGCCAAACCCGGCCGCTACCGGAGTGGTCTGATTGGGGCGGACTGTTTAAGACCGGTTTGTTTGTGGCGGTGATTGCCATAGTTTATAACATTCCGGCGATTATTCTAGCGTGTGGGGCGGGTATCATTCAAGGGGTCGGACCTCAGCTCGATTCCGATACAGCCCAAAGTTTGACCTTGGTCGCGGCCTGTTTAAATTGTTTGCAGGTTATTGTGAGCATTATCTGTAATTTATTCGTCCCGGCTGCGGTTATCCGCTATGCTCAATTCGATACGTTGGGCGCCGCCTTCCAATTTGGCGATATCTTTAACTTTATAAAAGCAAACATTGGCGATTACATTATCGTGGTCTTACTTAGTTGGGTCGCCTCGGTTATCGCGGCCTTTGGGGTGATCTTGTGCCTGGTAGGGGTGTTCTTCACCTTCTTCTGGTCTTATCTGGTCACGGCCAACCTCTACGGCCAACTGGCTCGAAAATCGCCGATAACGATGTAGCGGCTTGGTCTTCTATTCCAGACCTTAAAGGATTTTGAACCCTTCAGGGTCTGGAGATAAAAATCAAATAGGACTTACGCAGTTGGGTGTAACGAATAAGGTGACAGTCACTTTTGTCAAAAATGGACGTCCATTTAACCCAAACAGATCGATTTTTCACACCCAAGTGACTGTCACCTTTTGAACTGCGTAACTCGTATCAAAGTAATTAAATTTTTGGCGTTCTTTTGGGGTGGCGGTACAAATTGGCTATAATCACCGTGTGACTTTTCCGTTTCAAAGGTGTCTATACAGGTAACGCCGGTTGTTACTACCGGCAACGAGGAAAGTAAGGAGTAAAACATGGTAGAAACCTTATCAAACGTTATGACCGCCTTTGGTTTATCGACATCAGCGGGATTGAATGCCTATTTACCGCTGCTGATTGTGGCTTTAACGGCTCGATTTACTAATTTGGTTCAGTTGAATGAACCCTGGAATGTCTTGACCAGTTGGTGGGTCATTGGGATACTGGCTGTGCTGCTGTTGATCGAGATGACAGTCGATAAGATTCCGGCGGTAGATACGGTTAATGATATTATCCAAACAATCGGCCGACCGGCGGCCGGCGCGATTCTGTTCGCGGCCAACTCCGGTGTGGTTGGCGAACTTCATCCGGCGTTTGCGCTGGTGGCCGGTTTGCTGCTGGCCGGAGGGGTGCACGCCGCCAAAACCACGGTTCGACCGGCCGTGACGGCGACAACCGGCGGCATGGGGAACTGGGCAGTCAGCCTCATCGAAGATATTTTAGCTTTTATCGGTACGGTAATGGCTATTTTGCTCCCGCTATTGGTCTTTTTGACAATTATTTTCCTGGCGATTATGTATTTTTGGTGGCGAAGTCGCCGCCGTGAGCGTTCGGCAGCCATTTAATGACCGATTTCACCCCCCCACACACCTCACCACCGCCAACGAATACACTGGCGATTGTTAGTTTGGCCGCCGGGGTTTTAAGCTGGGTCTTCTTCCCGATCATCGGGGCTATTGTGGGAGTGGTAACCGGGCATATGGCCCGCAGCGAAATTAAAGCGAGTCTGGGAGCGCAAAGCGGCGACGGATTAGCCATTGTCGGACTAGTTTTGAGTTATCTTAATCTGGTGACGACCTGTCTCTCATTTTTACTGGTCGTTTTATTCTTCGGCGGGATGTTCGGCTTAAGCGCCTGCGCCATCTTATCCGAATCGGCTCAGTTAATGGCACCAGACTCGCTTCTGTCGTTGTTAGCCAACTAATGGATCGCTCACCGATTGCTGAGATTCGTCAAAAGCTGGAGGAGAGCCGGCGAAGCACCCTTCAACTTATCCACGATATCGACCAAGAAACGGCTACGTTTAGGCCCCGGCCCGATGCCTGGAGTATTAAAGAACATGTGAACCACCTGGCGGCTGTAGAAGAGTCGATTATCCACTTTGCCCACCGCA
>JAGRCC010000428.1 GCA_020433785.1 Anaerolineae bacterium | reverse complement strand
TCGCCGGGGACCAGTTCTTCGGCCAGCAGCCGCTGCTCCTGGCCGTCGCGCACCACGCGGGCGTAGGCCGGCATCAACTTGCGTAGGGCCTCGGTGGCGCGTTCGGCTCGGTATTCCTGCCAAAAGCTGAACAGCCCGTTGATCAGGTTAACCAGCCAGATGGCGAAGGCCAATTCCGGTAGCCGCGCCGCTAGGGCGATAAAGCCGCCGATCCACAATAGAATGGCCATCAAATGGGTGAAATTGACCACGAACTTCAGCCAGAGCGGTTTGCCCTTCACTTTGCGAATCAGGTTGCGGCCGTAGAGGGCCAGGCGCTGCTCGGCTTCGGTTTGGGTCAACCCCTGAGGCTGCGTGCCTAAGGCGCGGTAGACTTGGGAGATGGGCAAAGCGGGAATCGAGGCCAGAAGTTCGGGGCTGACCGGGGCGGGGGTGATCATCGTGTTAGATTTCATTAGGAGCGTCCGTTGCTACTCATTAACGTCGCGTATTATCTTTTAAAGTATACGGTCAATAGGCCGGGGACGCATCAGGCATTTGGAGAGTTTGCCCACTGGCTGAGCGGTTAGTCTTGGACTAGATCAGCAGGCTAGGATACGAGGCTATAATTAACTCACGTGGGGATTATGGCACTCTTTTGAACTTAATGATTTGGAGCGTCAAAGTTTACTTTGACCTTCCTGCGAATGACAAAGCCAACTTTGTCGCTCCTCGAAAAATACAATCAATCGATTTTTGCTCCACGCAGACGCAAGCTGTTACCGACCACCGTGACCGAACTGAAGGCCATCGCAAACGCGGCAGCGATGGGATGCAGTTCGCGCAAGTAAATAGGCAAACCGGGGAAGAAGGTTAACACGCCGGCCGCCACCGGAATGAGAATTACGTTGTAAGCAAAAGCCCAAAACAAGTTTTGCTTGATGGTCCGCATGGTGGCGTGACTCAGCCCAATGGCTTTTGGAACGCCCCGCAGGTCGCCGCTAATCAGCGTGATACCGGCGGCTTCCATCGCCACATCGGCCCCCGTGCCAATGGCGATGCCGACATCGGCCTGGGCCAGCGCCGGGGCATCATTGATGCCATCGCCGACCATCGCTACTGTCAGCCCTTCCTCTTGCAGCTTGGCAACGTTGGCCGCTTTATCGCCTGGCAACACTTCGGCCAGCACCCGATCGACGCCAACTTCGGTGGCGATGGCCTCGGCCGTGGCCCGGTTGTCACCGGTCATCATGACCACCTGCAAGCCCATTTTCTTGAGTTTGGCAATGGCTTCCTTCGATCCGTCTTTGATCGTATCGGCAATGCCGATAACCGCACTGGCTTGGCCATCGATAGCCACCCACATCGCGGTTTTAGCTTCATTCTGCAACTGCTCGACCTTGGGACCGAGGCCGTTGAGGTTAACTTCTTCGCGTTCCATTAAGCGCCGGTTGCCCAACAGCACGCGATACCCGTCCACTTCAGCCGCCACCCCGTGGCCGGCAATTGCTTCGAAGTTCGCCGGCTCGCTCAAGGCCAACCCTTCGGCCTGTGCCGCTCGAACCACGGCCTCACCCAGCGGATGCTCCGATCCCCGCTCGACCGAAGCGGCCAGGCGGAGAATTGAGAATTGAGAATTGAGAATGGAGAATGAAGCATCAGGTTGGGGGGTGAGAGATGAATAATTGGTATTTGGTTCGCTCCCTAGTTCGGGTATCTGACTCCCGGCTACCGACATCCGACTACTGACTACCGGCTTCCGACTACCGACTTCCGATACGTCATCGCTGACAATGATATCGGTGACGGCTGGTTCGCCTTTGGTAATGGTGCCGGTTTTGTCCAAAACGATAGCCCGAAGGGCATGCGACCGTTCGAGGGCGGTGCTGTTCTTGAAGAGAATGCCTTGCCCGGCCCCTTTCCCCATACCGACTACAATCGCAGTCGGGGTGGCTAGACCCAAGGCACAGGGGCAGGCGATGACCAGCACGGCCACCAGCCGGACCAGCGCCGGAGTGAAGCCCGCCCCGCTAGCCAGCCAGGCGATGAAGGTTAGTACGGCGATACTGATTACTGCCGGGACAAATATGGCCGCGACTTTATCCGCCAGGGCCTGAATTGGCGCTTTGGAGCCTTGCGCGGCTTCGACTAGCCGCACAATCTGGGCCAGGGCCGTATCGCGTCCCACTTTGGTCGCTTCGATCTTGAGCAAGCCCTGCTTGTTGAGCGTTGCGCCGATGACCTCATCCCCCACTTTTTTATTAACCGGCAAACTTTCGCCCGTCAACAGGGCCTCATCGACCGAGGAATAACCATTCACCACGACGCCATCGACCGGCACTTTTTCGCCCGGGCGAACGATCACGGTATCGCCCACCTCGACCTGATCGACCGGGATATCGACTTCCGTGCCGTTACGCACCACTCGCGCGGTTTTGGCTTGCAAGCCCATCAACGCTTTGATGGCCTCGCTGGTTTTGCCTTTGGCCTGCACCTCCAGCAGCTTGCCGACTTTGATCAAGGTAATAATCGCCGCTGAGGTTTCGAAATAAACGTGCCCGCCCAGCAGCCCGACCGTGACGATAATCGAATAAACGTACGCCACCGACGAGCCCAGCGCCACCAGCACATCCATATTGGCCGATTTGTTGCGCAGGCTTTTATAAGCGCCGACGTAATAATCCCAGCCGGTGTAAAATTGCACCGGTGTGGCCAGTAGCAAGAACAGATAATTGACCCAACCGGCGTGAGCCCAGTGACCCACCAGCCCAAAATCACGGGCCATGCTCATCAGAAACAGTGGCAGCGTAAAGATCACCCCAACCCACAATTTGCGGGTCTGATCCCTGATCTCGCGCTCACGGGCCTCTTTTTCGGCATCGACTAGCGCTTCGTCGGAGTCGGCGGCCACCACGCCGTAGCCGGCTCTTTCAACAGCAGCAACCATATCGGCGCGAGTCACTGCGCCGGGAATATATTTGACCGTGGCTTTTTCAGTAGCGAAATTGACGTTCGCTTCCAGAATTCCCGGTACTTTTTTGTTGAGCGTTCGCTCGACTGTGTTGACACAGTTGGCACAGGTCATCCCGGTAATCGGCAGTTCGATACTGGCGACCGGCACTTCATAGCCGGCTCGAGCAATGCGATCGATAATGACTTGCGGCGTCGCCTTGGCCGGATCATAGCTAACCGAGACTTTTTCGGTGCTAAAATTAACCGCCGCCTCATCGACACCCTCTACTTTTTTTACGTTTCTCTCAACCGTCGCCACGCAGTTGGCACAGGTCATGCCCAGAACAGGCATGGTGATCTGTTGCTGTTGTGCCATTGTGACATCTCCTTATAAAAGGAGTAATTGGTAATTGGTAATTGGAGATTTTTTAGACCACTCAATTACCATTTCCTAATTACTCGTTATTCATTTACAACCGTCAAAATCACATCCTCTATCGCCTCAGCCGGCTGTGGCCCGATGAAGCGTTGAACCTCTCGTCCCTCGCTGTCAAAGATTAGCGTGGTTGGATGGCCGGGAATGCGATAATCGCGCATGATAGCGGGGCCGTCGCCTTCATTGGCATTGACGCGTTTGAAAACGAGCCGCCCGCGATAAGTTTGCTCTAACCCATCCACGATGGGTGTCATCTCCGCTCAAGGGGGTCAGCCTTCGGTGTAGAGGTAAACCAGGGTTGGTTCACCTGCCACCGCCAGCGGCGGAGTCGCTTCAGCGCCGCACCCCGCCAAGAGCAGGATGAAGGCGCATAATAAAGCCAGTCGGATAACTAATTTCATCAATCGAAAAAACTGTCCTACCGCCGACCCCATGCCCTGACGACAATGGCGGCCGGCGGTCAGCCGTCGGCTGCCTTCCTAATTTTCCGGTGGATAGTTGATCTCTTCCAACAAGGCCTTGATGCCTTCCCAACTTTGAGGCGGCTCATCCCACTCGACTGTGACCATCTTCGTGTCCTGCGAGGCCGAAACCATTTTGACGCCCTCCAGGTCACTGACTTCATTTTCAATGGTGCGGACGCAGTGACCGCAGGAAATACCGGGTACTTTGAATGTTTTGGTTTGCATAATGTGTCTATCCTCTCTAACTATTACACAATTTATTTTCAAAAGGTGACTGTCACTTCTGACAGTCACCTTTTTTGAAGACATCAATCTTTATCTATGGGTTAAAACCCCGGCTATTTCTTGGCGTTAAAGACACCCATAATTTCGTCGATGACCCGCTCTCGCTCGGCTGGATCATCGCCGCGAATGGCCGTGGTGACGCAGGTGTGCAAATGTCGATCCAGCACCATGGCGCTCGCTTTTTGCAGCGCGGCCTGAATGGCGCTGATTTGATTGACAATGTCGATGCAGTAAGCGCCGTCCTCCACCATTTTGGTTACACCACGCACATGCCCTTCGATACTTTTAAGCCGATTTACGATATTTTTTGTTTCTTCATCCATGATGACGCCTTTGTACTCGTTTCCTTACCCCACCCCCCAGGGGGTGGGGTATTTGTATGTTAGCACTATTTATACTTGCTGTCAAGAATCAAAAAGTCGAGATTTTTGCTGACTAAAGAAAGCGTTGGCTAAAATCTCGACTTATACAAACTGATTAAATTGAATAGTGACCTGATTAGCCCCATGGCTTACTACAACCTAGAGGGCAATTTTTACATGTCGTATCGTCTCATCTCATTCGAGACAATTCGGCACCTCTTGAAGGATTGATTTATTTTCTAGCCATAATAAAATGGGATTTGAAGGGGATGCTGGGGTATCCATTCATCGTATACTGATGTAACTGCTTCGTTACCTCTCGAACAATCTTTTGCTGGATCACCGGGTCGGCTTGGTTAAAGCCCACGGCCATCGGTGTGGCGCTGATGTGGCGCGGGATAAACTCGGTTAGGTGGGGCAGCGGTAAATTCAATTGTCTAATTGTCATTTCGATCTGCCCGAAGCCCGCGGCCTCAAGCAGCCCGTAGATTTCGTCCGCATCGGCTAAGGCAAAGGCCGATTGCAAGCCCGCCGCCGTCTCCGGGCCAATGTGTCGAGCGATGGTCTCGACCAGGGTGTAAAAATAGGGACTCTCTTCCATCGCACACCACAGACTCACGGCCACCCGCCCGCTCGGTTTAACCACGCG
>JAGRCC010000427.1 GCA_020433785.1 Anaerolineae bacterium | reverse complement strand
CAAATGGAAAATGGTCATAAGAAGCGACGACTTCACCTTGATCATGGCGCAGTTGTAAAAAAACTTTATAACTCCGGGGCGGCGGCTGCGAAGCACTCCAGTAGGTAGCCAACTGCACCCGCTGCCCCGGCATCCACGGTCTGGGGGTCAAATCAAGCCCTTGCAAGGCTATTGTCTCGCCAAACGTCACAGCCAGCGGTTGCGACGGCGGGGTGGTTACAGATTTAAGCCCCGTAAAAACCCGAACTTCATCCGTAAAGGCGATTTCCAAGAAATAGAGTTGGCGTAACCGTTCGGCCAGGTCCGGTAAGTGATCGCGAAAGCGCCGATAGACGTATACGGTCGCGGGACAGTTGTATTCGGCCGCCTGCCGTATAATGTCATCGGTATCGATCAGCCAACGGGCCATCAATCGGGCGTCAGACGTTTCCGACAACCACGGCGGCACTAACCGATCGGCGGCGAAAGCAAATCGTTGATCATCGGTAATGATACAATCACCGGCAAACGTGGTTGTCCGGACAAAATCGATGGCATCCCGGCGCTCAGTGGTTAAATAATCGAAGATATAACCGTCGGGATCGGCTAAAGGCCGGGCGGATGCCAGCCGGATGGCCGGCGTTAATATGACTCCGTACAGGCCCAAAACAGCGGCAAGCAGGACAACCGGACGGAGCCACGGGCCCTTGTTGACCAGCGAGGCCGACAGTTTGGCCAGGCCACAAGCCAGCGCGTAGCCGGTTAATGCAGCCAACGGCGGCAGCAGCATCACCACATACCGGTCTCGCAGCGGAGCCTGCCAGATGAGGGGGACGATAGCCAACCCCAACCACACTGCCCACAACCAAATATCGGGGCGGCGCTGCCGCCAGCCAAGCCAGGTTCCCGCCGCCGCGCCCAGCAACAGCGGCCAGCGCCGCCGCAGCATCTCCCCTACCACTACCAGGTGTTCACCAAATTTGGCTTCACCCTCGACAAAATTTAATTCTCGAAATGACAAACGGAACAGAAAAATCTGATGGAACATGGCCTGAAGATCATACATCAAGGCCAAGATAAGCCAGGGCAATAGCACCCCAAGCGACCACAATAAGCCATCGATCCCCAACCGACGCAGCCGCCGACTGATGGGCTCGCCCGGATGGGTCAACGCTACGATCACCAGCAGCACGGCGATTACCCCTGGCAGAAACACCGCAAACAGCTTGAGTGCCAGGCTCAGCCCAAACGCCACGCCGGAGAGAAACAGCCACACTCTCCCCCCGCCGCGTTGATAGGCCAAGGCCAGCACAAATGAGACAATCGCGGCCGAGATGGCCGGCGCTTCGGCTAAAATGGTGGCCGATCCCGCCAGAAATTGCGGCTCGAAGGCCAGAATCGAGGCCGCCAGCAGCCCACTCCAAAAAGGAATTGTGCCCTGCCAGGGCAGAAACGACCCATAAAGGGCGGCCACCCCCACTAAACTGAGCACCATCATCGGGTAACGCACGGCCAGGGTGACATCGAACAACGCCGCTCCGAGTTGAATGACCAGCAACGCCAGCGGCGGGATGCCGACGAAAATTTCGCGGTAAGGCGCATAATCGGCGTGGGCCAACAGGCCAAACATCAACCAGTGGCCTTCGTCGTAAGTGATGCCGTTAGCCCATAGGTAGCGGCTGCACAGCCAAAACGCCCCGGCTAACACCAGTAACAGGGCCGCCGCTGCCGGCCCAAATTGTTTGATCCAAGTAAAAACGTTGCCTTGCCTCATCGGTAGATTCTGAGCCACCTATTCGACGACCTGCACGCCCATCGGCGTATCTTCCGGTTCAAAAAACAACAGCGTATCAGGGTTAGCTGGCGTTTCGGGGTAAAACCCCATCAACAGCCGGTAGTCGCCGGGTGGGGCATCAACCGGAATCGCCAGCGTGCCCCGCTCAGCGATGATTTGGCCGTGTTCCCAGCCATCAGGATTGCCAGCGTCCGGGGTTGGGGCGGTGACCGTTCGGCTCCAGACGCCATAGTCCGGTCCAATCAGCCAGATGAAAAACGCCTCATCCGGTGACTTGCCCTCATATTCCCACCACAAGCCAATATCTAATTTATCGCCGGGCCGCACCACCGGGGGGACGCTCGCCATCGGAGAGAGATATTCCCAACCCAGCAGGGTGGCCACTCCGTCGTATCGCTGATTCTCAAACGAATAAGCCACACCCGGCATGCGGTACAGCCATATATAAGGCACACCATTGAGTTTGAATTCGCGTTCCAACGGCTGCTGTGCTAGAAATTGAAAAAAACCGTCGTCCGGTAATCGGCGCTGTTTTTGGTTAATGTACACCAGGGCATAATCGGCGCTGATGACGGGACCTTTCCGCTCGAAATAATCGGCGCTGGTGCCAACGAAATAGGGTGTAAAGGCTGAACCATACCAAGAGACCGCCGTCAATTTGTCGGCCTGCGGTTTCTGGTTTAAATAGTTAGCCGCCTGCTCCAGTCCTTCGCCCCAGCCGACGGTGGTTATTTGGGCGGCGGTGTTGAGGCCGCCTAACAGGGGGTTAAAGTAGGTAAAATAATAAGGATAGGTGGGGGCCAGCATCAGGCCGTACAAAACAATTGTCACCACGACCAACGGCCGCAAATAGTAGTGCTCGATTGACCAGCCGCGTAGCTTTGGCAGCCGGACCAGTTGGTCGCCCAGCCAAACCCAGCCTATAGCCGCCACAATATGCAGAAACGGATAGACCGGCAGCAAATAACGATCTTGTTTTTTACTGCTGGTCATTAAAAACAGCGTAAACAAAATAGCGAATAGCAGCGACAAGAAAAATAAGGTATCGATCGACGTTGCCCCCGGCCGATATCCCAAACGACGCCACAGGCCGGACAAGCGGCTGTTCTGCTCCCGAGGGACTCCCATTGACGACGAACCGATTACCCAGAACAGCAACCCCAGCAGCACCCCGACCAACACCAGCGGCGTGACATGCAGCAGCCAATTGACCGGATAAAACCAGACACCCGGATCGTCCGAAATGCTCCCCAGGAAGAAATTGCCCTTAACATGGCCCTGGTTAGCGTAACCAAAATTCATTGTAACCACAATATCGATGACGGTGTTCGGGATTATCCACAACGCCGGCCACAATAAGCTGGTTACGGTTAGGGCAGCAGCGAACCACAGAAGCCCATCGATAAAAACGCGCCGCACTAACGCCACGCTCTGAGAACGAGTTTGGCCGGCCGACCATCGCTGGCCAATAGCCCAAAGGCCCAGTAAGGCCATAAACGGCATGGTAAAAAGGGCCGGTGTTTTGGACAGAAAACTGGCGCCGGCTAACGCTCCGGAAACCAACAGCCAGGTACGCGCCGCCGGAGAATGAGTCCAGTAATAAAAGGCGACAAGCACAGTCAGCGTGACCAAAACTGTTTCCAGGGCATCGGTGTGCAGCACACGCGATAAGGCAATATTAAATGGTGACAGCGCCAGAAACAGGGCCGCCAACAGCGCCACCCAGTAGCCGTGGCGAGCTTGTGCCACCATTTTATTCAGAATTAAAAACACGAGCGCAGCAAACGCCGCATAGCTGACCGCCGTGGGCAGTCGCAGCCAGAAGATACTGGACGGATCAATCGGGTCAACGGGTAAGGTGGTAACAAATTCAAGCAAGGATTGATCGACCTCGCTGCTTAGATAATACAGCCAAATGCCCAGGCTGCCGCTCCACATGGTGATTACGCCGGGATGCCCCGTCCGCAGGGTACAGGCCAGCCCGGTACCCGCCTCCAGCACCATCCTGGGTTCATTTTCAACCACCTCGGGGCAGGTAAATTCAGGGCTGATGATGCCCCCAAAAAAATCGCGAGAGCGGCCCCACCATAGGCGTTCGTCGGTGGTCAAGAATTGGCTTAACCCCAAAACGCGGGGAAGGAGCGCTAATAGGAAAACAACCAGGGCGGTAATGGTGATTTTGTGGGTTACCAGTCGTTTGAGCATGGCCATATTACTCAGTCATCGGGTGTAACAATACGAGGTTATCTTCATCGGTATCCGCTATCGAGAGCCGCGCGCCCGTGGTAAAATCGTACAGCCCAACCGAAATATCGTAATCATCTAAATTTTGGGCATCCGGCAGCGGGACAAAAATTTCATCGGGGATGATTTCGCCCGGACTCCACAGCGAAGTTGGATATTGGTTATTGGTCGGCGGGCGATCCATCTGCGCGATCACCGTACCGGACCGGTCTCGAATATGAACAAACACCGTGTAATCGGTATCGGTCTGAGCGACGCTTTGCCAGTACAGTTTAAGGCGCAAGGTTTGGTCGTCATAAATCGGTTTATCATACCCTTTTAAGCGCAGCACATCGCCAAATTTTACATCGACAGGATAGTCGGGGGAAATATGATCGACCACAAGACCCGACGGCGGTCCACCAATTTTGAGCGGGCCAAAGGTGACGCTGGTCACCTCGCTCGGCCGGCCATCGACCACCAGCGGCAGCGACACCGCCGCCTGGTCAATTTGTTCATATAGACCCACATTAAGATGGTAAACGCCGGCGGGGACGGTCGCAGCAATCGGCAGTTCAAAGCTGTCGGTGACCACTTCGCCCTCGGCCCAGTAAAAAGTGTGGTAGCCATCGGCGGGCAAGCGCTCGACACTGGCCCACAACTGCTGCTGCTCGTCGAATAATTTGGTAAATACCGTAAAATCTTTAGCTGTAGAATGCAGCCCCTGCCAATAAAATGTCATGGGTATCCCCTGGCCCGACGACAAAGAGCGAGCCGGTAGGTCGTAACCCCACAACTCTATCTGATTACCAAAGTTGGCGTGCAGCGGATAGGTGGGGGTAGGCGGCGTTGCCGGCCGAGGTCGCTCGTTAAAGAGGGTCAAAATCGGCGGCGTTTCCTGAGAGGCCAGCACCGCGTCATCTCGCCACACCTCGGCCCGAAGACGATAATCGCCCGACAACCAAGCTGGTCCAACCATAAAGGAAGAGAAATGGGGCGAGGCGGTATAAGCAGGATAGGCTATATTGTCTTCGCTGACCAGAAGCCACTGTATTTTTTCATTGGCCTCCAGTTCGCCCTGCCACACGATGGGAATAGCCATACGGGGAATATATTCAGGCAAATATAGTTGTCGATAAGGCTCCGGCTGCCACAAGGAGACCCCGCTGACAACTTCGCGTTGGTCAATGAACAGCGCCATCGTCATATCCGGCTCGATTGAGCCGGTAGCGGGTACGGTAATCTTATCCAGAGTGACCATTTCGCCGCCATCAACCGGCAGGGGACCATCAAAGCCGCGTAGTTGAAGTTGGATCTGATAATCACCCGGCGGTACATCGATCAGCGGTAGCGTCACTTCATCGATGATGGTTTCGCCCTCTTCCCAGATGCGCGTCGGATAACGCCCGTTGGTAGGATAGGTTGACCATTCCAAATAGACCCTATCATCTTGAACCAGTCGAATAACCCGCTCGAAATCTTCATCGACGTAGGACGAGTTTTGCCAGTACAACGTCAAATCCAGCAGACTTTTGTCCGGATCGATTTCCGTCCGGTAGCCGATGAGCCACAGCCGACCATCAAAGCCTCGTCGGATCGGATGCGCCATTTGCTGTTCAACGTCTGCCGTGGTGCGAATCGGGAGATAAAGGTTGGCGTAATAAGTGTTAATCCAAAACAGTTGAGCCACACTCCAACAGGCCAGGCCACAGACCACCGCCATGGCCATCTGCGCCTGCCTTTTTTTCGATAGCCAACCTTGCCAACCATAAACCAGCAGCAGGGGCAGCATCGTCGCCGTTGGAAACAGCACGTGCCGACCCTGTGCGGTTTGACTAAGAAGCCCCTGAATGAGAAAGCGGACCAGCGGCAGCACCCAGAAAACCGCCAAATGAAAAACCAATAAAGCCACAATTAATCGTTCTTTCGGTTGGCGCTGCCAAATACGCGCGACACCTAACACAGCGATCACACAAGTCACGGCCATCAATACCGGCCCAGCCCAACCGAGCGGGTAGCTGCCAATCTCTTCCACCCAGAAGGTTTGAAAAATTTGCAGCGCCCAGGCCCACAGCGGCTCCGATGTCATCTGAAAGGTTTGAACCGCGCCGATCTCGCCTTCCGTCAACTGGTAAGCAATGTAATTTTGGGTGGTATCGCCGCCGCCAGCGATGATCGGTTTGAGCAGGCCGACAATCGGTCCCAACTGCTCGACCTCGTTAAAGTTGATCATCAAAAACAGAAACCACCAGGCCGAGGCCGCCACCGCCGCCACACCGACCATCGCTAATCGGCGTAGCCAAAGCCACACTCCCCAGCGTTCGCTCCAGCCCAGATAGGCCAACACCGCCGCCGCCTCAACCGGCAAGATGACCCCGGCGTACTTAACCATCACCGATAGCCCCATCAACCCGCCCAGCACCAGAAAATTTCGAAGACGGGTATCGCCTTTCGCAATTTTAACGAGCATCAAAAAGTAAAGTCCAATAGTTAGCGCGAACAGCGGCTCGTAGGAGAGGGCCGCGCTGTAGAAAACAAAAGCCGGGATAAAGGCAATGATAGCCGAGCTAATCACCGCCGGGCGATAGCGGCCGGAAAACAGTTCGAGCGCGGTCAAGAATGTCACCATAATGACAGCTAGCCCGCACAGGATCGATACGCCTCGACCCAGATGCCACATCAGCACCGCGCCGCGATAGGGGGGGCGCTCGTCGAGGGTGTTGGCCAGTCGTTTGGTATCCAGCAGTTCTTGGGCCAAATCAGCGCGGGCCGACTCCCACACAAACTTGAGATGGGGCGGGCCGGGGCTGTCGCTCCAGCCAGTTAGCGCCGCCACCAGCGCGTGATAGAGGGGGGGCTGGTTCGATTTATAATCGGCGGCTTCACGCTCCGCCGGGGTGAGCGGCAGGCGACCATGCTGCGCGATGAAGCGGCTGTAACGAAAGTGGGCGATTTCGTCCGCCGCTTTGTGCAGCGGCAGCGCGAACGAGTGCAGCCCAGCCAACACGATGCAAATCGCCACAATCAAACCCAGACGTTCGTAAGCTTGCCGACGGGTCATGATCCGGGTGACTCCCAGGTGGTCAACATGATCTCGTTTTGTGGCGAGTCCGGTACCGCCAGGCGGGCGCCGTCGCTCAGGTTGTAGAGGCCGATGACCAGGTGATATTGGCCCGCGGCCAGATCCGCCGGTAAGGGTATGAGGATTTCGTCGATAATTACGTCGCCGGTATCCCACAACGACGATGGATAATTGACCGAGCCTCCGGCTGGGCCGTCTTTCTGTGCGACTGTCTGGCCTGACGCATCGCGCAGATGAACGAACACCGACCAGTCGATGGGCGTCTGGCTTAGACTCTCCCAGGTGAGTTTTATTTTCAGCGCTCCATCAAGCGGCTCGAGACTGTAACCGCGCAGCAGAATGGCCGGTGGGGTTCCCAATGGCACGGTCAGGGCCACATCGGGAGCGACCGCCTCAGCCGAAGCCAATACCTCAGGCGGCGGGCCACCGATTTTCACCGGACCAAGCCGGACGCTGTTCTGGCCGGTGACCTGGCCATCGTGCAAAATCGGCAGGGGCGAACCCATCGGGTCGGCATCATCATACAGGCCGATATCGATCGTATAGACGCCGCTGGGCGCGTCGGCGTCTACGGGGATGCCAAATGTGTCGATGACGACCTCGCCTTCGTGCCACAATACCGTATTCGCTGTTTCTTGAGGCCAGCGATCATAGCCGCCCCACCGCTGCTGCCGGGCATCGAGCACTCGCGTGAATATAACGTAGGTCTGATTCATTCGAGAGAGCGCCTGCCAGTAGAGCGTGAGCGGGATAGTTTCGCCCGGCTGCGCTCGTCGGGCCGGTAAGTCGTAGCCAAGCAGCAGGAGTTTGTCATCAAAATTGGCTTCTACCGGCACGGAGATGGGCGGAACTTCGTATTGGCGGGGTTGATTTTCGTAGGGCAGCGCGTAAATTTTGAGCAGCGGACCGGGACGTATCCGTTGCAGGGTCTCGCCGGCGGGACCGTATATTTCATCAAGATAAAACCAGCCCGGCTGACCGGCCTCTTGGTAGGGATCGAAGGTTTGAATGAGCTCGGCCTGCTCGTCCAGATACGCGAGCTGAGCCAGTCGAGTCGCCTCGTCAGC
Source organism: Anaerolineae bacterium (assembly GCA_020433785.1). The sequence continues at coordinate 7,056 of JAGRCC010000427.1, read as the reverse complement.
CGGATCGGCGCGAACCCGGTCGAAGGTGAAATTGCTAATCGCGATGAATTCGGTTTTGTGGCGAACGTAGTGATCGGTCTCGTTGCGGGTGGGGCCGCGCTCGTCGATCTGAATGATTTTGTAGGGCCAACTACCGCCAAGAAGGTGCGTGGGTGGAAAGAGAGCGTAACTTTCTTTAACAATGACGGTATCTTCAGGGAATTGATCGCTAAACCACTGTGTGGCTAGCTCACGCGTGTCGGGCAGGGTCAGCAAATGATCGAACCAGAGCAGATTGCTGAGCGGCTGGGCGATCAAGAGGCCGACGACAGCCGGCCAGAATAGGTATCGATGCCGGTGAAACATAGGGACGCTTTGTTCGAGCCAAACAAGACCCACCGCCGCTAAGACGATCAATGGGGGGACGGCCGGCAGCAAAAATCGAGCAAACAGAATTTTTTGAGCGCCCATATAGAGAAACAAAACCAATGGAAAGACGGCTACAACCATGCCCGGCCAATGCTGCCGCCATACAACCAGACCAAGCGCCACGACAGCCGCGACCAGAGCCAACCAACCGATGCCCCAACTGAGCACTTGAAGATAGAACCCCCAGCCCGCCGTGGGGGACATCCGTAAGCCCTTGTAACCCTCGCTGCCAAACTGAAGATGCTCGACAATGGTGTTAAGAAAATGAGGGATATCGCCAAAGATATGCCCGAAGACCAGCAAAAATGTTGCCAGCGCCATCAGCAGACCACCCCCCAAGTGCGCTATAGCAGGGGACTTAGTCGTATCCATTGTATGGGGATTGCGCCACTGGGCAGCAAGATGACCAGCCAACAAAGCCAAGACAACCAACCCGCCCGTAAGTTTAGCCGAAGCCGCTAAGCCTACGGCCAACCCGGCCAGTAGATAGAATCGGCGCTGCGGGCGATTGATAATAATGACGCTAAAGTAGATGGCCAATAAGACGAAAAAGGCCGCTATGGTATCGTTTACCGCAAAATGAGCTTCGCGGGCCGGGAGAAAGAGAACGGCCAACAAAGCTGAGGCCAATAAGCCGGCGCTGCGGTTATAGAGCCGTTTAGCTAATGGGTAAGCCAGCGCCACCGTCAGTACGCCGAAGGCCACACTCCACAGTCGCGCGAAAAAATAGGCGGTCGAAGCCCAGTCGGTTGTTGGCTCAAAAGGGGAAACGATCAACCAAAGCCAATACGCGCCCATCAACAGATAGGTGTAAAGCGGGGGGTTGATGAAACTCAGTTCTAGGGCGCCGGTGGTATGCCAATCGATTGCCGCCTCGACATATTGGTGTTCATCGGGGTGAAAATCATAAGGCAGCCCAAAATCGAGGCCCCAGACCCGGAGGAAAAAGGCTAGCCATAGGCAAATGATAAGCGAGAGCCTTATTGTTCGGGTGTCCATCGGATGCTTCTCATCGTAGAAAATTCGCCCCCAATTACGGCGCTACAACTTCGATCGGCCCGACGCTGATACTGCTGGTATCAGACATCGCGCCATCGATGACCAACGGCAAATTGACGGCGCTGCCGCCAACGACAATGTAGTAACCCACATCTAAATAATATTGGCCCGGCGGGGCATCCGGATCGACCGGAACAGTGTAGCCATCGACCACCACTTCGCCGGCGTCCCACAACAAGGTACTGTAATTTTCCAAAGGCAACCGCTCATAGCCGCCCCAGACATGGCCGGCGCTGTCCAGCAAATTGTTAAACTGGATAAAATCAGCCTGCGGCGACCGCTCCGGCGATTGCCAGTAGAAGGTGATCGGAAACGGCTCACCAGCGGTCACGGTTTTTTGGGGCAGCGTATAACCGGCCAGCAAAATCTGGTTGGCGAAGTTGGCGACTAAAGGAGTTTCGATCTCCGGCGGCAGGGTATAGCGGCGGGGCTGCCAGTTTTCTACAAACAGGATGGGATCTGGCTGAACGGCGTCATTAATAGCCAGTTGGTAATCACCGGTAGGCCAACGTGGGCCAATGACAAAGGTGTACACCCCATTCACAGTACGTGTAGGCGACCAGGCTGTACCTTGACTATCGATCAAGTCCAGCGAGAAAGTCTGTGTGGACGGCTCAACCACAATCGAAATGGTGTGAGGATAGCGAAAGTGCGGTTGTTCAGCCGGATCCGGCCCGTTAGCTTGCCACACTGAAAAAGCCAAAGCAGCGCCGTTGGTCTCAGATGTCAGCCGATGAGTGAAAGGCAACGTAGACGGCTCATCGAGCGTTATCGGCTTCAGCGTCAACGTATCCGAGCCGGTTGGCAACAAAAGCTGTTGGCCATCGGCCAGTACCTGCACCTGCAAATGGTATTCGCCGGGCGGCAAGTTGGGCAGTGGTAGCGAAAGCCGATCAAAAATTGTATCGCCAGGAGTCCAAGCCAGGGTCGGGATTTGGCCGGCTCCGTGATACCCCGTCCATTGCGATACCGCCCTACCGTTGGCATCGATGAGGGTTAAGGCCATGAGATAGTTTTCGTTAACGTACCCCAGCGATCGCCAGGCCAGTTCAACGACCAACTGGCCGGTAGCCGGTTGGGGCGTTAACGCATAACTCACGAGTTCGACCCCTTCGCCAAATTGACCCTGATCGACGGTTTGCGGCAGCCAGTCAGCGGCGAAGGCGACGGTCCGCATCGGCAGCAGTGATGGGGGTTGGTTGGTTAACTGATAAAGATGCGCCGCTGACCAGACACCCATCATGACGATGACGGCGGCAAAGACCGATCGCTGCCAACGGGGTTGAGGAAAGGCTGCGGCCAAGCCCCACACCAACAGCGCTATAATGGCCGCCGCCGCCGGGACAAGAATATGCCGACCCTGAGCGGTTTGGCCTAATCGGCCTGAGGTAACAAACCGGAGCAGGGGTATGACCCCCAACAGCAACAGGTGAAACCCGGCCAGCAGCAGCCAGCGGTGTGATCGGCTATCGCGCCGCCATAAGCGCCAGTTACCCCAGGCCGCCGCCACCAAAATAAGCCCTACCAGCCAGAACACCAAGGGTGATAGGGGAATCCGGTCATCGATACTAAATCCCCAAAACGATAAAAAGGTTAGGCGCAACCATTGCGCTAATGTTGCTGAAGATTCGTTGACTATTTCAGTCGAGGCGTCTAGCTGCCCCCCGGATAAAACGTCGCCAATGCTGTTGAGGGTGGCATTATAGCCCCCAGAAAACAAGGCCCGGATGAGGCCCACTACCACCCCATCTTGGGCCACGGTGTTAAAATAATAAATATTCCAGCCGAACCACCAACTGGAAAACAAGGCGGCCATGCCACCAATCACCGTCACGCGTTTGGCTAACCAAAGCCAGCCCAGCTTTTGCTGCCAGGTCAGAAAACCCAACACCACGATGATTTCAAGCGGCAACAACGCCAAAGAATATTTAATCGTCATTGAAATACCTAATGCAGCCCCTAAAACGAGCATGGGCAGCCAACGCGTAGGCGATTTGACGATCTTGATCAGCATCCAGAAACAAATCGCTGCCGTCAAGCCAAGCAGCGTATCATCATTTAAGGCGGCGCTCAAGATTAAATAGCGCGGCGTAAACGCCAAAAGTGCGACACCAACAATCGAGGTCAAAGGCCGTTTTCCTAGCGGAATTTCTTGTAGTATCAAAAATAAGACGACCAGCGTCGCGGCTCCAAAAAGCAGCGACAAGCCTCGCCCCAGTTGCCAGGCTAAAAATTGACCGTAATAAGGCCAAGTTAAATCTTCGGTGTCAACCGACCAGCGCTGCCCAGGAGGGGCATCAATGACCTGATACCGAAATGAGTCCTTGTAAAGTCTAAAATCGGGTTGATCGCTCGTGGGATCAATTTTAGGAGGCAATATCGCCACCAGCAGATGATAGAGAGGGGGCAGGTCGGCCCGGGCCATCTGCAAGCGTTCATCAAAGGTGATAGGCAGGCGTCCATGCTGTTTGATAAAGGTGACCAGTTCCAGATGATAGCCCTCATCTAAAGCTCGACTGAAGTGCAGCCGTTGGCTGAAGGCCAGGCCAAAGCCTAAATAAACAACCATTAGGAGTAATAAGCCTAATCGAGCATTGAATCGCATATTGAATGGTATTGCATGGTTACCGTTCAATATTTAATCTCCACCACCTCGTAATTAAGGGGACCCATTTAGTCGATTGTTCCACAACGGTCATCACTGTCCCCAGACAAAGGGTTGATTATCCAGCAACCGATTAAATATGACAAATTCTTGGCCCGTCTACTTCAAAAGAGCACATGAGCAGAAGGCCATCGCCCGGCTCTGTTCGTGGCGACGGAAGCAGATGAGCCCGGTCATCGACCAGACCAGTATAGGCACGACAATCTCGCCCGGTCCCTTTTTGCGCTGGTAAAATAGGGCCTCTGCCTGTCCTTCGAGGGCCTCAGCCGCCGGTACGAGCGCCTTTACCTCATCGCCCTGAAACTCACTGTAGCCGAGTGTGCTCCAACGGAAAATGCCGCCGAAATGTTGATTTATTGACAATAAGTAACTGTCACCTGGGATTGATCTACTGACTGTCATGAATATCGGCATCAGTCGGGAACTCAAAGGAATACACGACGATGGCATTGTCGGCCGTTCCATCTACCACCAACCGGGTGCCGGTTGAATGATCGTACATGCCAATCGCAATGTCATAGCGCCCCGGTTCGATGGGGTTTAGGGGGATAGATAGCTCGTCCTGAATTATTTCTCCTTCATCCCACAAACTCGTTGGATAAGCGCCCTCCAGCGGAGGCCGATCATTTTGAGCCACGGTTTCCCCGGCCTCGTTTCGCACATGAACAAAAACAGTGTAATCAACATCTATCGGGGCGATGGGGATCCAGTAAAACGTGAGTGATAGAGGACAGTCAGTCAGGGGAAGGGTTTCACAAGAGGTCGAGAAGTTCCGATCGATACCTAACAGCCTAATTTTGTCTCCCAAAACAGTGTTCACTTCGAACTGCGGCTCGACTTGATCGACGGTGGCTCCCGGTGGTGGGCCGCCAACCTTGATCGGACCGATGGTCACAGCGGTTGCGTCGGTTACCTCACCCGTTTCAGGCCGCAGAATGGGTAACGATTGCGAACCATCATCGACCTGTTGATACCAGCCTATGCTCAAGGTGTAGACTCCGTCCGGCGCATCCGGCGCAACCGGCACGGCGAAGCCATCAACGATGATCTCCTGCGGCGCCCAGAGCAAGGTGCTGTAATTTTCCTGGGCCATACGATCGTAACCGCCCCAGGCAAGCTGTTGATTATCCAGCAGTCGATTAAAGATGATAAATTCTTCGCCCATCCAATCCAGTCCTTGCCAATACAAGGTTACGGGTAACCCGCCGCCCGGTTCGGCCCGGTGCGTAGCCAAATCGTAACCAAGCAGCTTAATGTGACCGGCAAAGTTGACATCAAGCGGGTGGCTGATGACCGGCAGATCGAAGTTGCGCGCGCTTTCGGCGATGCGAAAAATGGGACTTGAGGGATCGGCGGTGAGCGTGTAGTCGCCGGCGGGCCACTGGGGCGGGATGGTGAAGGTGGAGGAGATAGGGAGTTGGAGATTGGAGATTGGAGATTGGAGATTGGGTAATTGAGTAATTGGTAATTGGTAATTGGGGGGTGTCAGTTGGACGGTTTCGCGTTCGCGGAGGAGAGGCGGGCGGATGGTAATTTGGCCGTTGTGCCAGAGAAGCCAGTCGGAGTTGGTAGACGGGGGTGATATGGGTTGTTTTAGGGCGTAACGCTCGACTGTCTGCCAGTCGGTGATCGGGCCGGCTTCGCCCAGGATTTGGAGTTGGATACGGTAGTCACCCGCCGGCAGGCCAACGAGCGGCAGCCAGCCCTCGTCGCGGATGGTATCGCCGGTTTCCCAGGCGCGCGTAGGGTAGTGCGCTTGGGTTTGATAGCCAAACCACTCCGATTGTATGTGTCCCCCGGCGTCAACCAATGCCAGTTTGGTTTGGTAATCTTCTAAGGCCCAACTATCGCTGCCCTGCCAAAACATTTCGATATGCAAGGCTTGATCGTTTTCATCCAACAGGCGATAACCCACCAAGGCTGCATTATTCGGCAAACGGACAGGCTGAGGCGGCGGCTCGACTCCAGCAGGGAGCGCGGTCGTTGTCCGAACCGGCAGCAGCGGCGGATAAGCCTGTTTCATAAAAAGTAGTTGGGCCATACTGGCGGTAAGAAGGAGGGCCAATAGGCCATAAAAGGTAAATCGTAAAATGTTAACGCCGCGGCGCGGCAAAATTGTGATCCAAAAAATAGTAAAACCGTATACAAAGAGTATGGCAAAGGCCGGACCGGCCAGAAATAAAATGTGACGCCCTTGAACCGCCTCCAGTGCATCGCGCGCGCCGAAAAGCCGGATGAGCATAAACGGCACCGGCAGCAGGCAGGTTAAAATGAGAATTATGAAGGATGAATTATGAATTATGAACTTTGAGCGTTCTGCTGTCTTTGCTCGTAAATCGTCAATCGTCAATCGAAAATAAATAATGAGGCCGATGATCGCCAGGATCGTCATCAGCGCCATTAACATCACGAACCAATTGAGCGGATAAGGTTCGACAATCGGGTTGCCCCAGAATGTCAACGGCAGTTCGGCTAAAATTTGTCCTATGGAGTAGCTTTGCTGGTCGATATAAGCCGGTTCCGGGGCTTGTCCGCCGCTTAACCAGGCAAAAATACCCTCGACAGTTCGGTCGCTGCCGTCGCCGCGAATTAGCGGGGCCAATGTCCCTAAAACCGGCCCATAGTTGTCGATTTCATTGAAGTTGGTCACCAGGTAGGCAAACCAGGGGGTGATTATCAGCAGGTAAGCGATAAGGGCTTGGGCTAAATAATAGTAGATTGGGCGTGTAGTACGTGGTACGTGTTGCGTAGGGCGTATTCCAGGGGATGCACCTCCCAGTTGTCTATCTGCTATCTGATTACTTGCGGCCCCCCTCCCCTGCTCCCCTGCAACCTTGCGACCTTGCGACTCTGCCACTTTGACCCAGGCCACATACACGATCACCAGCGGCAGCAGCAACGTGAGATACTTGGTCACCAGCGCC
>JAGRCC010000426.1 GCA_020433785.1 Anaerolineae bacterium | reverse complement strand
ATAAAGCCCAGCAGGGCGACCTGGCCGCCTTCAACCAATTGGTGATGGCCTATCAGGGCACGGCGTACAGCGTCGCCTATCGCGTTATGGGCAACAGTGAAACCGCCGCCGATGCCTGCCAGGACGCCTTTCTCAAGGCTTATAAATCGATCAAGCAGTACGAGGGCGGCTCATTTAAGAGCTGGCTGCTTCGTATTGTAACCAACACTTGCTACGATCATCTCCGCTATAAAAAACGCCGGCCGGCCACCTCCTTAGATGATATGACCGATAATCCGGACGAACATAATACCCACTTAGTCAGCGATAGCGAAGCTCCTGAAGATCGAGTTTTACGGGGCGAATTAAATGAGTTGATCCAGGTTGGCATTAACCAACTACCTGAAGATCAACGTGTTGTGTTGGTTTTGAGTGATGTCCAGGGGATGGCTTATCAGGAAATTGCTGATATTATTGACCAGCCGCTGGGCACGGTTAAATCCCGGCTGAGCCGGGGTCGCCGTCGTCTGCGTGACTTTTTATTAGAACAAAAGGAACTTCTACCCGGCCAATATCGTCTTAACTTATGAAATGGGATAAATGAGGCTACTTAAAATAGCATCATTGTAATTTTATTATGGTAGATAAGAACAATCCTCAATTTGATAATGAATACATCCGCGACCTGCTCTCCCCTTATCTGGATGGTGAAGTCAGCGAGGCCGAACGGGTATTGGTGGAAGAGGCCATCGCCGACTCTGACGAGCTGCAGGCGGAATTGGACTCGCTGCGTCAGACGGTGCTTTTGCTCAATAATTTACCCCCCGTCTCCGCACCGCGCCCGTTTACTCTGACGCAAGCCGATGTGCAACCTGTAGCCCCGGCCCCTCGACAACGGTCGTGGTTCGGCTGGTGGTTGGGCGGCTTTTCGGCTGCGGCCGCCGCTCTACTGTGTGTGGTGGTCGGCTGGGCCGTATTCAATTTCGGCGGCCAGAGTACATTTGAGGTGGCCCAAGCTCCGGCTCAAGAGCGTGCGGTTCAATCACAAGCGGCCGCAACAGCGGAGGAGCCGATGAGCGCCATGAAAGCTCCGGCAGCAGAGGAGGCCCCGGCAGAGGAGGCGCCGGCCGCCGCGATGGCCCAACAGGAAGAAGCCGCTGAGGAAGCGGCCGCCGCCCAAGCCGAAATGGCCGATAGCATTAACGATCAGAATAATTTTAGCGCCAAAGAACCGGCCGTCCCGGAAGACGAAGCGGCTTTAAAGAGCGAAGCAGAGACAGCGTTGATGACAGCCACCCCAACCGCTCTGCCGACTTCGGCTATTGCTTTGGCCGCACCGGCGACCCCCACCCTTGACAACACTCAGGTGGCGCCGCCCCAAGCCGCCGAAGAAATTGAATCCGTCCAAGCGGAGGCCGCCGAACCTGAGGCAGAGGCCGCCGAAGAGGCGTTGACACTTGAAGCAGGTTCGCCCACCCCCGAGCCAAATGGCCAGGGCGGGGGTCTACCTGAAGCGGCAGAGGAGTCAGCCGCTGCTCGTGAAGCCGAGGCCGGAACCGAAGCTGCACAAGCGCAGACGATAACGGGCGAAGCGGCCGACAGTGCCGAGTCGATGGCGGCGGACGAGGCCGCGCCGGCTGAAGAGACCGGTCAGTCAGAAGCAGCCGAGGCAGAGTCGATGACGGCGGCTGAAGCGGCGGCTGATGAAGAAACCGATCAAACAAAAGCGAGCGAGACCGAGACCATGATGGCTGCCGAAGCGGCGCCGGCGGAAGAGCCCAGTCAGGAAGAGCCGGAAGCCGCTCAGGATACTGCCGCTACTCCCGAAATTACCATCACTGAACCCGAGGCGACGCCGGGTGAAATCGTTCAGCCTTATGAAGCCCCTTCTCCGACACCAACCATAGCCGCCCTTCAACCTCAGGCCCCGGCCGCAGAACCGGAAACGGCCGAGGAAGCGGCGCCGGCGGAAGAGTCGGCGGGTCTAACCGAGCAACCGGCTGAAGATACCGACGCCACCGACGAGTCGGACGTCATTGCCCAAGCCGGGCCTCAAACAGAGGCGGCCCCAACAGCGACTGGCTCTACCGAACCTACCCCAACAACTGTAGTGGCCGCCGCTCCCCCCTTGTCATCGCCCGTCCAGCCTCAACCGGCTCTGGCGACAGCAACGCCTACCCCCCCAGAAGTCACAGCTCCGCCCAATGTACTGCCGTGGCTGTTTAGTACCGTGTTGATTTTACTGGCGATGCTGACCATCATTGTGCTATTGATCATCCTCCGTATCAGCCGACGGTCTTAAGTTGGGGCTTTTCCTCCGGTTGACTTTTATGGGAAAAAGATTAAAATGAACCAAGGTTAAGGATACCACCAACTGTTTATCCTCAAACGCCTCGGGAGTATTATGTCACAGCCCAACATTTTAGTAGTGGATAATGATGAAGGCTTCGGCTTTATGCTGAAGGACGGACTGAATAACACCGGTCAATTTGTGGCTACGTGGGTTGATTCCGGCAGCGATGCCATTCAGGCCGTGGTTGAAGACAAGTTCGATCTGGTCATTATCGATGTGGGTCTGACTGATATGAAGCCGGAACAGTTAGTTCAGGCCATTCGCCATACCAAAAACGCCACAAAAATTATGTTGATCCCGATGATCGGCCAAAGTTTGCCGAATTATTTACAAAATTTGGAGATCAACGGGGTTTTACCCAAACCCTTTTTTGTCGGCGACCTGCCCGATTTGGTCAACCAAGCATTGGGGCGCAAATCGCCCCAGGTAGCACCGGCGCCCGTTCCGGTTCCGCCGCCGGCCGTAGCAGAAGCGCCGGCCGCAGTGAGCAGCAATAAAGCCCCCCCACCGGTACCCACTACTCCGGCCCTTGACAACTATGCCCCTAACCTTAACATTCCGGTTGTTCCGCAAGAAACAGTCCGGTATTTACGGGCCAGTGAAACGGAAATTTTACGTATCCTCAGTGATTTAAATCGAGAAGTGCGGGCCGAAGCCATTTTGTTGATCGCCGGAGTAAATTTAATTGCCCAAGCCGGCATGTTAAACCGGACCCAATGTGAGGATTTAGCGGTCTTAGTGGCTCAAAGTTCGCAGGCGGCGGCCCAGGCAGCGCGGTTTTTAGGCGAGCGAGCGGGTCGCTTTACCCAAAGCATCCACGAGGGCGGCGCCTACCGGCTGTATACGCTGACACTGAGTGAAGGGGTTTTGCTGTCTTTGGCGCTAAGCACTAATGTACCGTTGGGGATGATTCGCCATCAATGCCGGCAAATTGCGGAGAAACTGTCGAAGTTTATTATCTAGAGCTGACCACCTATTGTCGCAGTCTGGCTCGAACTTCAGCGCAGTACGGGCACTCATCCCCTTTATAATCTCGACCACAGGTGTAACAGCTTCTGATTTGCCCATCAAAATTTCCCCGGTCAATGGGAGCCGCGATCAAGATTAGTTCAGAGTCGGCATGTTGAGCCAGCCACTCGGCCACATTTTTTTTATCGATTTCCAAACCGTTCGGCCCCTCAATCAAAACACCGCGTAAAACCCTGGCCCCCAATTCCAACCCGGTTTTAGCCAATTTTCTGGCATTACTTTTTGAGATCGACACGTAATAAGTTCTCCTATCTTGAGAAACTAGCTGTTACTATTCTTTATAGTCTGGGCCAGCGCATAAACTTCACGCTTGGGCCACCCACTTTGGGTTTTAACCTGCTCAATCGCCTCTTTCGAGGTTTTACCGGCAGCCAAGGCTTGCACCAGAGCCGTTTCAACTTGGGCCTGATCCCATTCTGCCGGCGGTGCGGCTCCCGCCACAACTAGGGTAATCTCTCCCCGCACCTCGCGATCAGCCCAGGCGGCTACCGCTTCGGCCAGCGTTCCCCGCCAGATTTCTTCGTACAGTTTAGTCAATTCTCGCCCGATAGCGAGTAAGCGATCCGCACCTAGAATTTCGGCCATATCGATCAGCGTATTTTGAAAGCGATGAGGCGACTCAAAAAAAACCAGAGTAGCCGGTTGGGCCGTAAAACTCTGTAAAAAATGGCGGCGTTCGGTCTCTTTACGCGGCAGAAACCCGGCAAAAAGAAAGGGGTAAGGCGGCAGCCCGCTGGCGGCTAGGGCGGTGGTAACAGCATTGGGACCGGGCAGCGACACCACGTTGATATTATGCCGGATTGCCATTTGAACTAGCTCATAACCGGGATCCGATAGCAAAGGAGTGCCGGCTTCAGAGACCAAGGCTACATCGCCTTCATCCAGCGCCGCCAAAATCTGCTCAAGTTGAGCCGGCCGAGAATGCTCATGGTGGCTAATCATCCGGCCTTGGATATTGTAATGCTTGAGCAGACGGCCGGTGGTGCGGGTATCCTCGGTCGCAATTAGCGACACCTCGCCTAAGATACGCAGCGCCCGCAGGGTCATATCTTCCAAATTGCCGAGCGGCGTGGGGACGATATAAAGCGTTCCCATTAAATGAATGATCTCCTAAATGAGCTTCTTGTATAATTCAATCTATGAATAACCTGTGGATAACCGGCCAATTTGTCCACAGCCTGTGATCAACTGACAAAATTTCTATGGCCAGCCGGCCAAAACACACGCTACAGCCTTGATCAAGGCCGTATCCTGCTCCGGTAAGACGGTCCGAGGATCAAGTACCAGGCGGTCGGAATCGATTCTAGCCACAACCGGCAGGACATCCGAATTGGGTCGGCGAAGCCGCTCGGCCAAATCATCAATCGCCGGTCCGGAAATAGCCAAAGCTTTGGTCGGGAGAGTTTGGCCGGGTAGGCTCCCGCCGCCGACAGTCGAGATGGTATCAATTACGTCCAACATTACCTCAGCCGAACCACATTCGCGTCTAAGGGCATTTAGCCAATTACGCGCCCGTTGAGCCAGCGTTTTCGATTCAGCGGCAATCATGCGCCATACCGGAATTTCTTCAGTCGCTTTGTTTTCCAAGTAGGCTAACAGAGTGGCTTGCAGCGCGGCCAGAGTGGTTTTGTCTACTCGAATGGCGCGGGTGAGCGGATGCTTTTTCAAACGAGCGATGAGATCAGCCCGGCCCAAAATTAGCCCGGCTTGAGGCCCGCCCAGTAATTTGTCGCCGCTGGCGGTCACAATATCGACCCCGGCGGCGATACTTTCCTGAATAGTCGGTTCATGGGCCAGACCAAAGGGGGCGGTATCTAGCAAGGTGCCGGAGCCTAAATCTTCCATAAACGGGGCCTGATGACGATGGGCCAAGTCGGCTAATTCGGCCAAAGAGGGTTGGGTGGTAAAGCCGGTGATCTGGTAGTTGCTGTGGTGAACCGTCAGGATTAACCCCAATTCGGCCGGATCGAGCGCCTGATCGTAGTCGCCGACGTAGGTGCGGTTGGTGGTGCCGACTTCTACCAATTTAGCCCCGGATTGGGCCATAATATCAGGAATACGAAAGCCGCCGCCGATTTCTACCAATTGGCCGCGGCTAATTAACACCTGCCGACCTTGGGCCAGCGCCATTAACGTCAGCACTACGGCCGAGGCGTTATTGTTAACGACTAGAGCCGCTTCTGCGCCGGTTAAGCGGCAAAGTAAATCAGCGGCATGGACGTAGCGCGAGCCGCGCGAGCCGGCCTCCAAATTGTATTCCAGGTTAGAATAGGCTGCCGCTGCCTGGATCATCGCCGCCTGAGCCCGCTGGCTGAGCAAGGCGCGGCCCAGATTGGTGTGGATAATAACGCCGGTAGCATTAATAACGGGGCGCAGCGTGGGTTGGGTGATGGCGGCCACCCGCTTGGTGATCGCGTCGGTTAACTGAGACGCGGGAATTAGGTGGCCAGCCATAATTTGTAGACGGGCCAGGTCTAATTCGGCGCGGACGGCATCGACCACAATTTCATGGCCGTGCTGCTGGGTTAGGCGGGTGAGTTCTGCGGTTTGGAGCAAGGTATTAACACTAGGCAGTTTTCGTAACTCGGTTTGCAAAATTTATTCTCGCGTTAAAAAGAAGAGTTCGATCAAAATAAAGATGCCCACCAACACAATGGCCACGGCCCAATTCAAGGCCCGGATGAGTTGAATGTAGGCCAACAACACCCCTAACAAACCTACCCAGGCGCCTTGGCGCAGCAGCCGGGATTTATCACGTTCGCGCCAGTTACCTTTGGCAAAGCGATAATTCAGATAAGCCGTTACCGGCACAGTGGCCGAGGTAAGCCCCATAAACATCATCGACAGCATGAGTAACTGTGGTTGAGCAAAGAGGGTCGTTTGGTCCGGCCAAACCTGGGTAAGGAGGTAGTAGAGGCTGGTAAAACTGACTATCGCGATTACTATAGAAAGAAATACCCACCGTTTCAAAGACATCATCATTGTTCTTAGCTTAGAATAAGGGCTGATTGTAGAATAATTATACCTCAAAGTTAGATAT
>JAGRCC010000425.1 GCA_020433785.1 Anaerolineae bacterium | reverse complement strand
ATCCACGCAATCGGAAAACCGACTTCCGCGGATTGCACTTCTTCCAGGCGACGCGGGCGGCGTGTCCTGCGAGTTTTTTGATCCCAATCAGCCATATGTTTATTTTTTCTCCAATATTGAGGATGTTGTTAACTATTATACTTTTTTGGCGAGTGAGGCTTCAGTTTTGCGCGACGTGGTTGAACTTAAACGGCCTTCGTAATCAAGAGAGTCAAGTCATCCGGTTGTTCTTCCCCATCCCGGAACGCGTCGATGTCGGTGACGATGATGTTAGCCAGCTCTTTGGCCGGGCGATGGCCTTCTCGAGTGACGATGGTCTGAAGCCGTTCGAGGCCATACATTTCTTGGTCATCAGGCCGGGTGGCATCGGTTACCCCGTCGCTGTAACAAACCAGAATGTCGCCTTTTTCAAAAGAAAGGCTCTCTTCTTGTACAATAAGATTAGGCAGCAGCCCTAAAAAGCGACCGGGCGCATCCAATAGTTCGATCTCTTGCGTGGCCGCCCGATAAAGCACCGGTCGATCATGGCCGCCCCGAATGTAGGTCATCGACCGCGTGGTGTAGTTGAGATTGGCGTAGAAGGCCGTCACAAACATCTCGGCTGTCGAAACTTTGAGAAGCAGTTCGTGAACTTGATGGGCAATTTCAGTGGTAGAGAGGTGAGCGTGAGCCTGACTTAAGAATAGAGCCCGAACGACGGCCATGTAAATCGCCGCCTGTACACTTTTGCCTGACGCATCGGCCATGACGATCCCCACATTTTTGTCATCGATGGGGATGACATCGTATAGATCGCCGCCGATTTCACGAGCGGGCCGGGCGATGGCGGCAAATTCAAAGTTAGGAATATCGGGAAACGAGGTGGGTAGAATGCTTTGGTGAACGATGGCCGCAATTTCCAAATCGCGCTTCATCCGTTCCCGGCGAACCAATTCGGCTTGCGCCGCCCGCAAATTGTCCAGGGTCCGGCCCAGTTCATCGTTTTTAAGCTGGAGTTCGGCGATGGTGATCTGGTCGGTGTCGCGGACGCTGCGGGTTATGCCGCGCATAATCGCTCGGGCCACGGAGGGATTGCGAGTCAGAATCATATCCAGGGTGGTTTCGTGGATTTCGAGCAGCTTGCAGTCTGAGATGGCGTGAACTGTGGCGGCCCGCGGCGCTCGATCCAATACACCCAGTTCGCCGAAAAACTCGCCACGCCCCTTCAAACCCAGAAACTGTTCCCCTTTATCCATCTTCTTGGTGAAAGCAACTTTGCCGTCCTGGATAATATAAAAAACTGGCTCTAGTTCACCTTCGCGGCAAACAATAGAGCCGGCTTCATATTCGCTTTTATTGACCGCTTGGATTAAAACGTTGAGATCGTCATCGGGGAGAATTCCCAGTGCAAGCTCTAGCGCGGCACGGATTTCATCATCCAAAGGTTTGCCTCATTTTTACCACTCAGTAACTAACTCACGCGCCATATTTTCTTCACGGACCACTTCCAACCCGCGGATGCGGCATTCTTCAATAATCGACTCAACTCGGTCAATCAACTGTTGTGGGGAAAGCGGCTTAACTAAATAGTCAACCACCATTGGCCCGCAATCGAAAGCCATTGTGATTTCTCGATGCATCCCTCTGGCGCTGAAGAACACCACGGGGATATCCGGCCGCTCTCTGGCGATGGTGCGCGCCGCATCGTAGCCGGTGGTCATAGGCATGCGTGAGTCAAGAATTATCAAATCAATCGGTTCCTCGCGCACAATTTGCACAGCCTGAGACCCATTGATGGCTTCGTGGACCTTGTGGTTTTTTTGTCGGAGGGCAAAAGCAAATAACTCGCGACAATCTCGATCATCTTCGGCGTAAAGAATATTAGCCATACTGTTTGTTCTCCGCGGTTAGAGCTAACATTTTACTATTTTGTGGAGTCTTAAGCAAACCTGTTTGTCAAAGAGCAGGTATTTTTTCAAATGGAAGTATAACACAGTTTTTTGAGCCTTACAACGACCATCGAGTCTCCTGAATTCGGATAAAAGACGTAACTCGCTCTTGTTACTTCTATTATTTATGTCAACTTACGCTTAATCAACTTAAAATTTTACCGATACGTCGATTAAGGCCGCTCTAAAGCTCAAAGAAGATGCGACAGAACCTACGATCCAGTAACGACGATGAAAATTTACCGGAGCGACAAAGCTTGCTTTGTCATTCACGATGGCGTTAAAGTTTCCTTTGACGCTCCAGACCTTTATTTTCATAGGCGCAGTTGCTTCACTTTTTTGCAGTTGTGTACTATAATCAGCCTGCCTTTTAGAGGACTGAAAAATATGTGGAGAAATGAAATGGATCTTGAACCAGCCAAAAAAAAGCGTGGGTTAGCGCTAGGAGCGCTTATTGGGGCCTTGCTCGGGGCCGGCGGCGCGTACTTACTTCTGACAGTGCCCAAAAATCTTGCCCCCGGTGAAGAACCTGAGCCGATTACCGCCGGCGACATCATTAGCTTAACCGGCGCTGCTGCCGTATTGATCCGTAAGATTGATGATTTTCGGCGCAAAACTTAAATTCAGCTTATCTTTTTAGCAGAATCGAAATTCTACACCACCTTGAAAAAGTAATGGCGAAAGGAAACTATCACCTACCGGTATGGACAATAATGTTAAACCCAATGTAAAGAAAGTGGTCCTGGCCTACTCCGGCGGCCTGGATACCAGCGTGATCGTCCCCTGGTTGAAAAATAACTACAACTGCGAAGTCATTTGTATGTGCGCTAATTTGGGCCAAGAGGAAGAGCTTGACGGCCTGGTAGAAAAAGCGCTGGCTTCTGGAGCCAGCAAATGTTATGTCGAAGACCTGCGTGAGGAGTTTATTACCCAATTCGTTTTTCCGACGCTGCGGGCCGGCGCGGTCTACGAGCGCAAATATCTGCTAGGCACCAGCTTTGCCCGGCCGATTATCGCCCGGCGGCAGGTTGAAATTGCCGAAATCGAAGGCGCGGACGCTGTTGCCCACGGCGCCACCGGCAAAGGCAATGACCAGGTTCGGTTCGAGCTAACCTACCAATCCTTAAATCCCAAGCTCCATGTCATCGCGCCCTGGCGGGAGTGGGACATTCGCTCACGCGAGGATGCACTGGATTACGCAGCGGAGTACAACGTGCCGGTGTCTGTGACCGAAAAATCGATTTACAGCCGTGACCGGAACATCTGGCACCTGAGCCACGAAGGTGGTATTTTGGAAGATCCTTGGCTCGAGCCGGAGAAGGCCATGTTCCAACTGTCCGTCGATCCTGAAGATGCGCCCAATCAACCCGAATATGTGGAGATCGATTTCCAAGAGGGCATTCCTAAGAAAATCAACGGGGTGGCCCGTGGTCCGATCAGCCTCATCTCCGAACTCAACGAAATCGGCGGACGGCACGGCGTGGGGCGGGTCGATCTGGTTGAAAACCGGTTGGTGGGCATGAAAAGCCACGGGGTGTACGAAACACCCGGCGGCACCATTCTGTTGGAAGCTCATCGGGGGTTGGAGCAGATCTGCCTGGATAAACTAAGTCTTCATTATAAAGATATGATCGCCCTCAAATACGCCGAATTGGTCTACAACGGTTTGTGGTTCACCCAACTGCGCGACGCGCTGGATGCCTTTGTCGATGTCA
>JAGRCC010000424.1 GCA_020433785.1 Anaerolineae bacterium | reverse complement strand
TCACTCGGAAACTACCAAAGAACCTTAGTTAATTTGATTTGATCATTTTTGGCCTCCAGCCGGCTGTATAGGTGACCCTAACAACCAGCCGGAGGCTGAACACTGTCCTGGGTGAATAATCTCACCCACAACGGTACGATACCGGGGCTGCCGCTTCTGTTACCATAACTGTGACAGGTCAACCGACTCTGTGGGCAATCTCAACCTGGTCCATCATTACCACTTTTCGATAGAGTCACCGAAGTTATTGCAATCCCCCCGGCACAGTTTCGAAACTGTCATCTTGGTCGTCGTCCAGGGAGAACAGCGACTTGCCTTGCGGTGCAGAAAGAGGCGGCGGTTCCGGATCGAGAACCTCTAGTTTAGATTCTTCTAAGCGACCATTATTGAGATCCCGGGTTGGTTTGCCGCTGGATTGAAAACGGCCACCCTTGCGGTGACTCCGGCGCTTATTATCCATACTGGCATCCACGATCTCTCGAATCCGTTGCAGTGCCGTTCCTAAAGCAGCCAGATCAGGTTTATCCATAATTTGTCTTGCGTAACGACGAATGACCTTATGTTTCCAGAGTGACAACCCCTCAGTATACGTACCAGCCAACGATGGAACCGTGATATAGGTATTGTCAAACGGATTATGCACGTAGATTCTGCTCAAATCAGCAGGGTTGAATTTGACCTTTGTCTTTTCACCCCTTAATTCCGTGCGCAGGTAGACCAAATCATCTGAGTTATACCTTAGACCCTCAAACTCAATCCCGTAATGCCAGATTACCCGACCGTCTTTGACCGGAGGGCACAACCAGATGTTGAGGTCTTGTGCATTGGGCGGCAGGTTGGGAATAAACCCGTTTTGAGTTAAGGCTTCCCACTGTCGGGCAGGAATTCCACCCAATCCACGATGAAAATCTTGGGCGTAATGGTCGACCAGGAAGATGTTAATAATTTTGTCAATATCGTCGACATAGATTGCAGCGTTTTCAACCGAATTGTAGTCACCCTTCTCAAAGATATTACTGAACGTTGTACCGGGCAGAGTGTGAAACAGATTTTCTCCAAGCTCGCGGAAAATTCGCTCAATAGATGGTTTTTGCCATGGCGATTTTTTCTTATTGAACTCTAGTGCAATCCCCAACAAATGGCAGGCATCGCTCAGTGCACTTCCTTTAAACTCTTTACCGTTATCAACCACCAGTGTGGAAGGGACGCCATACGCAGCCCACTCATTCTCCAGTTCATAGATTTCTCGGACCTTCTTTGGTAGAATCGCATGTCGTAGGGCTTCCATTACAGTAAGGTAACTAGGCGGTTCAAAACCCATGTAGTAACCCAACGGATACCGGGTTGCGAGATCAATCAGCAAAGTTAGAGTCAATCTCCCCAGCGGTACTCCGTCCAGATCCAACACAATCAGGTCAATCTGGGTATGATCAATTTCCACTCGATCCAACGGAAGCTCAGGGAATTCCATTTTTCCGTACTGTCGAAATTGTCGTCTTGCGGCGTCAATACCGTGCCGTCGGGAATAGACTACAAACGGATCTAACTGGTTTATGCGACGGTGTACCGCGCTATAGCCAGGAATACCCATTTGCTGGCTTGCATCAAGATACTCGTTCTCCCGTGCTATTTGTGTGGCTACCTCTTTATGCACGGCCACGGTTGTCGCTTTGACGCGATCCTGCTTAAAAACGCGCTCGATAGCATCGTAAATAATCTGATCAACGCGCTCTGGCAATTTAGACTGCCCTGCGCCACCGCTCCGACCCTTACGGGCTGGAATGAGTGAACGTGGATCACGATTAGCATTCTCATATTCCTTTATCCACCGATAAACGGACGAAATACTCACTTTGTACTGCTTCAAATCTTCTTCAGGAATTTCATTTAGCTGCTTTCTCAAATTTAATTTGGCGGTCTTAACCCTTTGCTTGACCATTTTCTTAGTACATTTGGGAGCATCGACCAGAGGTTTTATTATCCAATCTCGCCAAATAGCTAAGTTCCTTAACGTTTCCGGGGCATCCTCCAAACTCGGGTACATATGCTGAGTACTCAGGGATCCGGTTTCAGCAGGCCGGGCTTGTTTGCCCTTTACTTCAAACCACAATTGTCCATTACATAGGGCTTCAACTAGTTCCAAAATGCCAAAGTTCTTGCGTTCTCTGGTTGATAAAATCTCTACCAGTACGGTTTGGTCTTTACTCTGCGAATCAACTACGCGGTATTCAGTGCTACCCCAGCGAAATTTCTGGCCGGGTAAGAATTGATATTTACTCATTTTGTCACCTCTTTCGCTTTCGGTAAGCATATGTAAGATTTATTTGATATTGCGGCGGTATCAATGTCTGTTTGTAATTCGCGATGCCAGAGCATTGTTAAGATTGCACCGCGTCCGACGTCCAAATTATTGGCTCTGATCTGGGCCGCTAGCTCCGATAGCGGAAGGCAGCCAGCCCAACTCAGCACATCGTATATCCGTGCCCGCAGATCTACCGAGACTGGGTTGCGGGCATACCGATAAAGTAGTTTCACGTTTTTCAGCCGATGTTCTAAATTTTTGACATCGATCTCGGTAATTACCTGATACGTCCAATGCCGAGTTGCACACCAACGCCGTGCGGCTACCATTCGTCGTTGATTACGCTCCTTTTCTACATAAACGGATGCTTTGCACTCAACCAAAACTTGTTGTCCGTTCGCTTTGACGGCCTTGAAATCCGGCGTGTATTTGTACTGTTTGCCAAGATGTTTGTATTCAATTGTTAAGGGTTGTTCTTCGTAGAACACAACGTCCGGGTCGTGTTCCATTAGGTAGATCCAGTCACGTTCGATCCTTGATTCGTAGGTGATCATCCTATCAAGTTTTAGCGATGGAACTTGACCAACTACATTTTTCCCATATCGATTATTAATGTTTCGAACAGGCATTTTTATCTCCTTTTTGGTTAGGATTAATAGATTGATTGATCATCATTCGCTCCTTTAATTTAGTGGAATGTTTACAATTTTGGTCAATATTTTACAATGACCACATAAAGTGGTCAATCTTTGTGGTACGATCTCGAATTGGGGGATGGCCTTCAGCTTCTCAACTGCCTTGTTTTTGGCTCAAATTTTTTCTGTGGTCTCCCCGGCAATTCGTAAATGCACAAATATACTACAGATACTAAATATTCAATTTATTTTTTCACACCAACATTTTTTTATCGAGTTGTAACCATTGTCACCTCTTTCAGTATCTTTGCTGTGGAATGTTTAGCCCACGATGAAAACTTTCTAAAAATCAAGGTAGTGCATGTCACGGCGAGCGACGCCGTCCCCAACGTTGGGTAAGAGTGCTTCGCTATCGCTCGCAATGACATTTTCATTCTCGCTTTTGTCTCCATTGGGACTGTTCGATTCCTTTATTAAAACGGAGGCACTGCATACGCAGTGCCTCCGTTGTTTTCAGGCTCTTTTCAAAATTACACTACCCCGTTTAAGGGGTATATTATTTCATATATTTGTTTTTGATTTAATCCTAACGACTTAAACTATGTCGCGACCATATATAGATTTCAGCGGCTGATATACGCACTTATCTGAACCTCTGTCACTTATTAGATATTATGTTTATGGTGATTCTAAGAATTAAGGGCCAACTTATATTGAGACCTTACAGATGTATTTACCCTGATCTTCTCACCAAACACCGGCAAATTATAGCACATAAATCAATAAAATTCAAGGGTCATGAAAATCGTACAACACCTAAAGTTGTGGTTTACGGATTCACACATTAAGCGATATCATTGGTAAAGTAATTTGCTCTCAAACAAATTATCGGTGTTTCTATGATCTCTTATCAGTTTGATTTTAAAGCGAACGGTGGCAAACTGCGATGAACTTGCGCACAATGGCCGCGCCCATCGAGTACAAACACTAAGTACTGCGCTGCTATTTTTATGCATTATCTCTTGCTGAGCCACGACAAGCATAACGAGCAACTGCAACTGCTCATTAAGAGCAAGCAGAGCGATTACTACATCAGCGATCCGGAATTCATCAAGGAATTTTTGAAACCCTCTACAAGTACGAAACCAAGTATGTTTTTATCGTCCCCCCTAAAGCCCACTGGTGTATTATCTTAGTCAGCTATCTCCATTAATACCTCACTTGAGAAATAGCGATCACCAGATGGTAATCGACGCAAGGCTCAATTAACTATTTTGTAATATGGAGGGCGCACTGTTTTACAATATATTCGCGGATGAAGAAATACCATTCTCAATCTCATCCCTAAAAGCTGACTCGTTAGGAACACGGATTAAACGCTCGCCGACAACATTCCTGTGGTGTATCCAATTAAGCTCACCTTTTTGAAAAGACTCAAACATTAGAGATTTGGCTCTGCCGACAAGTTTAAAAGTTCGCTGTTCATCAACCATCTTCACATCAATGGTCTCGTAATTTATTGGGATAAACCTTCCGCATTTGATTAACTAGTTAGCGGTTCAACCGGAGTTATCCAAAATACAACTAATGACAAACTGACAAAAAAACAGACACCACTAATCGCAGCGCCTGTTTATTAAATGTGATCAGTTTCTCAGCTCGTATCTATTTGGGATGTCTTTCGAACGTTGTGAGAAATAAAAAGGCATTTGAGCAAGTTAAGAATTTTCATCCATTTCTTCAGGCAATATACCTTCTACATCCGATTCTGGTATTCCTAAATCAACACACAAATAATAAAGACCTTGCCTAAAATCTCCATCTAAAATTTTCAAGATTTCCCATAATCGTAACAAATGTGGAAACCGCTCGCCGTTCTCGATTGCAGAAATAAGTGATTGACTGCATTCTGCTCGCTCTGCCAACGCCCACGTGGAATAACCCTCCGTTTCACGTAAGCTTCGGAGATAATCGCCAAGTTTTTGACTCTTCACTGGTGATCCCTTTAATCTAAATCGCCATATTATTGAGAAAGTATATCATACGCCGTTCACAAATCGCAAACGGTAAAAGGTTGACAAATTAGCTCTTAATGTGTAAAGTGACCACATAAAGTGGTCAACATTAGGTGATAAAATGGGTAAACGGGTTGGTAAATATCTACAACAACTGCGGGAAGCACAAGGGCAGAGCATGCGACAACTTGGCACTCAGGTTGGCATAAGCCCATCACATCTCTGTTTGGTCGAGACCGGGCGGCGTGAGGTGTCCATCACCTTACTATTCCCAATCATCAAGGCTCTCGATGGCGATTTTGTAAATGCCTTGAAACTGTTGGTCTTAGACGCAGGTGTCCCAGCTGAAGCCATTGCGGGGAAAGAGATCCGCTCCAAGGCTGACGAGTCAAATCCATGAGTCTCTCGGAGCTTCGGCTGTGTTTCATTCCAAATCCATCAAAGCCTCATTGGAGGCCCATCGCTCACGGTTTCAGGTGGCTAATCAGCATCTTCAAGCCGAGTTGGATCGGTTACAAGGCATCCTCGCTCACTGGGCCAATCAGCCGGTCGAGGCGCTCGATGCCGCCTTGGTCCATAGCCCCTGGCCTGGCGCGCGCCCCACCAAAGAACAAACGAATGCGAAGCTCGTTACGTCCTTCACCGAACGCTGGCAACATCACCAGCAGGCTCGGGCCTGGGCCTTACAGATTCTCGAAGGCGTGACCACCTTTGCCGTCGATGGCTCCCAACTGTCGCCACCAAAAGAATTTTCAATCCCGGTCGGCCTGGTCCAGGTCGGCTGGTTCAAGAACCACCACACGCGACAGAGTCATGGCCGGTTTGAAAAGGATGCGACAGTGACGGTGCTAGGTCCGGAGGAACTTGAAGTGGAGGGCAGTGTCGAGGAGGAGGTTGGTTGGCGTCGCTTTCAGGCCGAAGTGGCCCAGCTACATACGTTTATTACGGACACTTCTGATAGCGCTAAACCGACCGTCGCCTTCTTTGACGGTTCTTTTATTTTGTCCTTTATCCAGCGGTTGCCGATGCAGCGACGACAGGCTTATCTTCAGCCCATTAGAGATCTCCTGGCGACGTCAGAACAGGTCCGCATTCCGCTGGTGGCCTACGTTGATTTGAGCCGCAGCCGGGATCTGCTGAATATGTTGCTGACCTTGACCGGCGAACAACGTTTCAGCCAACTGACCGATGCTCAGCTGCTGAGCGGATTGATGGAGGCATGGGGCGATCGCTGCCGCTTCTACACCTGCGCCCGATCTGATCGCTTCATTCCATCGGTCTGGCGGGATTATTATGCCGACGTTGTCTTTACCTATCTACAAACAACCTCGGATGGGCTACCGGCTCGGATCGAACTCCCGCGCTGGGTGTTGGAGGATGAGTTGCAGGAGTGGGTACTAGATGTCATCCGGGCCGAGTGTGTGGTTGGGTTAGGCTATCCCTACACTTTGGCCTCGGCAGATGCGGTAGCGGTCATCTCCAGCCGAGATCGGGCCCGGTTTACAACCTTATTTCAACAGTTTGCCGAAGAGGCCGATTTGGACTTGCGCCAGTCGCGCAAGGAAATCAGCAAACGCTGGTATCGACGGTGACGGATGGTTATTGGGAAGTTGGTCAAATCGAATGCTCATATTGATTACGTCTGCCAGATCTATCATCCGGGCGAGGTGGTCCGACCGCCCAGCCCGGCCGATTACGCCTTTGGCAATTTCGTGCGCATCCCGCTCGATTCAGACGGCTGGCTGGTGGGAGTCATCTACGACACCATCTTGCTCAACCCCGAGTTTGGACGGCTGGGACCACGGTTGTCGTCCCCAGCCGAACTGGCCATTTTTACTCCGGATTATCTCAATGAAAAAGCGGTACTGGTGGGGATCCTGGTCATCGGTACTATAAAGGAAACAGGTGAAGTTGACCAAAGTCTGCCCCGCCTGTCCGCCCGGACCGAGAGCCAAGTGGAACGTATGGCGGAGGACCAGATCCGCACCTTTCATCTGATCAAAGGAAATTTGTCTTTGACTTATCTACCCCGGCTGTTGGGCTACCAACCCCGCCTGGGATTTGACCTACTGCGGACGCTGCTACGTCACTTGCAGCAGCTAATCGATGAACCCCAGCACCAGCAGGTGCTTGATCTATTGTTAGACAGCCTGATCTGGCGCCACCAGGTGGCTCCCTTTGGAGAAGGAGGCTGATGAGCAATATTCACATTTCACTTCCGGTCGGTCGTGTCAAGGGGCCAGGTCCGACCCCGCACAGCTTCAGTTTTGTGGCCTTCGCCCAGCATCAGGCTTTGAAAGTGGGTGAGTTTATAGTCTGTCCGGTGGAACTAGCTGGCACTGAGCAGCCGCTCTTGGCCCGGGTGGTTAAGAGCCTGTCCCTACGAGTGCTGCCCAATACATTTCTATCAGCCCCCACCTTGTGGCCGAGCGACGTCGCCGCGACGGTAGGGTATGTTGGTCACAGCAGTCACTCCCTGGAAGTGGTGGCTGAGATCATCGGCTACTTCGATCCCCACCTAAATGATTTCATTAATCCCCGGATCTTACCGCAGGCCGGCCAACTAGTCAGGTTGGCCGGCGATGCGCTCCTGACTCATTTGCTCAACCGTCTTCAACCGGGACAGGTTGGGGCGGCCACTGTAGGCTCCCTGTTGAGTCGAACATCGGGGGCGGTGCCCATAGTGCTAGATGTGGCCGCAGTCGCCGCTACTCATCTGGCTGTAATTGCCAGCACCGGCGCGGGCAAAAGTTACCTGGCCAGTGTCTTGATTGAGGAGATGCTGAGGCCTTGCAACCGGGCGGCCATCTTGCTTATCGATCCGCACGGTGAGTATGGTAGTCTAGCCGAACTGCCCGATCATCTCCAATTGCAGACCGAGGATTATCAACCCCGCGTAACAATCCACAAACCGGGCCAGTTAAAAGTGCGATTGGGATCGCTGTCCCTGACGGATCTACAATATCTGCTGCCCAACATGTCTGAGCGCATGGAATACGTCCTCGGCCAGGCCTTTCGCCAGGTAAGTCGCCAGCACCAGCAGCAGTGGACACTGGCCGATTTACGCCGGGCAATTGATGAGATCGCCGAGCCGAAAGCAGGACAGAAGGGCACCAACTATCGGGAGACGGCCAGAGCCGTACTATGGCGATTGAACGCGATCTTGGCCGACAGCTTACTCTTTGATGACTCAGCATCACTGCATCTGAATCAATTGATTAAACCGGGCCAATGCACAATTTTGCAGTTGAATGAGGTTAATTCGCGCCAGCAGCAGGTGCTAGTAGCGACGTTGCTGCGACAACTTTTTCAGGCCCGGCTGCAAACCAGCCGCGAGCAAGTGTCGAATTACAGCCCGTTGTACCTGCCGTATCCAGTCTTTGTATTAATTGAGGAGGCTCACCATTTTGCGCCGGCTAATGGTGAGGCGATTAGTACGGGGATTCTCAAGCAAATTTTGGGTGAGGGTCGCAAGTTCGGCGTCGGAGTGGGACTTATCAGTCAGCGCCCTGGAAAGCTTGACTCTGATGTCCTCTCACAATGCAACACCCAATGTTTGCTGCGAATTGTTAACCCCAATGATCAAGTCAAAGTCCGTGAAAGCGTTGAGTCGGTAGGTCAGGATTTTCTGCGCGAGTTGCCGGCGTTGTCTAAAGGACAGGCCATCATTGCCGGTGCGGCAGTGAACACGCCAGTGTTGTGTCGCGTTCGACGTCGGCACACGCCGCACAGTGCAGAGGATATCTCAGCGCCACAGGTATGGCAGCATTATTCCAACGGTCCTATTCCAACAAATAAAATTTGATCCTTTTTTAACACTAATTTTCTTCTATAGCCTCAACTTCTGATCATAAATCTGGTAGCTTTGAGATAGATTTGTTCTGGGATTTGGATCGTCGCCCAGTACCCCTGGCTTCCGCGAGAAATTCAAAAACAGAGTCGCGGTCGATTCGCAGTGAAGACTTCTCGGACATATCATTGGCAGTTAGGATATAGCCATGCCGAACCAAGTCATCGATTATCACTTCTGGTACATTCAATATTTGCGCGACTTCTGAGGGCAAGCATCCGCTTTGCCACTGCTCGTGCAAATTAATAACGTCCTCCAGACTAACTCGACGCATAAACCAAGGATTTCTGCCTGGATAGTTTTGCTCATCGAGTCTTAAGAATCCCGCATTCACCAAAGTCATTATTATTTTGGACGAAACACCTAGAGTCCGAGCTGCCCAATCCATGGTAACAAATCCTATTCTGAAGGAGTCATTGTAGCCGGGTAAATGCTTTGTGAAACCAGGCAACTCTTCGTGTCTTAATATAAGGTAATGATCGAATGCTGCCCGTACAAATTCAAATTGCTCTGACTTCCAACGCTGCTCCAATAGTGATCTGTAAATATAGTTAAGGCCTAGATTATGACGTCTCTGCGATCGTTTATCGATATAGTATTTTGGATAGTTATCCAGAAAATCAAACCAGCCAAACGGCCAATGCATCAGCACTTTGAATGCCATAGTAAATAAATCATAAGTTTGCCTTGGGGTAGGCGAAACTATCATTCTTGAATGCCAGCCATCCCTAAATTGATATTTGGCTTGTTTAAGGACTCGATATAAACCACTAAGAACTTGAAATAAGATTGCTTCAGGCTCATTTGGTAAATCAAGTGAGCTAATGAACTTTGGATCAGCTGGTTGATGCATCAACCAGGATCTGATAATATTTTGAACTGACAAGCCAAAATCATCCTCCTCAAGATCGATGGTTGGTGCCGCTGCAAGATTACTCCTACACGATGAACACTGTGCTCCTACTACTTCAGCTATGCTCAGTTTTTTCTTGCACTCTGGACACCGATCATGTAACAAACAACGATGGGTTAAGCAAGCTACTGAGGCGAACAGTGACCAATCCAGACGATGATATGGTTCTTCTTTCAGGCAGTCAGGACAAAAAACTACTTGACTATCATTACGAAGGTAGTCTCCAATACGCCAACGGTCCATCACACCGGTCATTGAAGTCTTCACTTCAAATGGATCAGCAAATTGTTCTGGACGAGCAATTGCCACGAATCGGTTTGCCGAAGCCAGGAAGAGTTGTTCCTTATCAATCCCGGTCAATTCAAAAAGAGCTTGCAATACATCGATATCTCGCGGTCGCTCTATAGAAACATAAGGTTTTTCCAGTGCAACTTGCACTATATCCTGAACAGTACGTAAAGACGGATAAACGTTCAATTTTACGAGACGGGTCAACAATGATTGTAGCGACTCACCCGGATAGAGAGAAGTACGATTTAAAAAAGGTCTTAATGTCATTTTAATCTATGTCCTCAAAAAATGTTGAAGCCTATTGGCACTGACACCAATAGGCTTCGTTAGTTTATTGTGTTACAATTCTTTTTATAAAACTGCGGTTAGACGACCAATTGCCTCAGTTTAATATTTTGCGAATACGTTCTCATATTTTAAAGTAATATTCTCAAATTTTGAGAAAACCTACACTAAATATCCAGATTTTGGACCTGCTTAGCGTGTGTCTGGATAAACTTCCGTCTCGGGGCAACAACGCTGCCCATGAGCATATCAAAGGTATTGTCGGCGGCGGCGGCGTCTTCAATGGTCACTTGCAGGATGATACGTATTTCAGGATCCATGGTGGTTTCCCACAACTGCTCAGGATTCATCTCGCCCAAACCTTTGTAGCGCTGAAGATCGACCGAGGCCCCGTTGAGTTTGGCTATATGTGAGTTTTTCTCGTCTTCGGTATAGACGTAGGTGATATCTTTTTTATTTTTGATGCGATAAAGCGGCGGCTGGGCGATGAAGAGATGGCCGTGCTCGATTAACTGCGGCATGTAGCGGAAGAAGAAGGTCAGCAGCAG
>JAGRCC010000035.1 GCA_020433785.1 Anaerolineae bacterium | reverse complement strand
ACTAACCGTCAGACCGCGATTGAGGCGGGCAAAATGAAAATAACCGCCTCTATGCTCATGCGTTTGGCCGGTTTATCGGCCACGGTGGCCGGGCTATGCTATATTGTCGTGGGGCTGTTCCATCCTGCTAACGTTCTTTCATCCGTCACCACCCCTACGTGGGTAATCGTTCACATTTTTGCGATGGCTATGGCCTTCTTTGGGCTGTTTGGCATGGCGGGGTTATACGCCAGGCAGGTGGAAACGGCGGGTTGGTTGGGTCTGGCCGGCTTTGCCATGTTTAGCCTCTGGCTGGCGCTCGTGATGTGCTTTTCCTTCGTGGAAACGTTTATCTTGCCGCAGTTGGCGACCGAGTTACCCACGTTTGTGGACGGTTTCATGGGGATGTTTACCGGATCTGCCGGCGAGACGAATCTGGGGGCCCTCCCAACCCTGTGGATGATATCAGGTCCCTTGTACATGCTGGGCGGGCTGCTATTTGGCCTCGCGACGTTCCGCGCCGGTATCCTATCGCGCTGGGCGGGCGGCATCCTTGCCCTTGGGACTTTATTAGCTCCCGTGGCTGTGCTGCTTCCGTATGAGGGGTTAGTGACATTGCCGGTGGGGCTGGCTCTGGCCTGGTTGGGCTATACGCTCTGGTCTGAACGGCGCGAGAGCGTAGCGGAACGGATTTATCAAGAGCGCTTCTAAAATGAACTTAACCCGAAACAGAACACCCATCAACACTATCATCTATCAAATCAGGCTCCAGGGCCATCTCAATCGCAAATGGATCGATTGGTTTGAGGGGTTGACCATTACTTTGGAAGATGACGGCAATACGCTGCTGACCGGCCCGGTTGTTGATCAGGCGGCGCTGTATGGATATCTCAAGAAAGTGCGCGATTTGGGCATACCGCTGCTTTCAGTAAATTCCGTTGGAACAGGTGACTTATGAATCATTTAGCGCTTTCCTTCATTAGCGCCATCCTCATTGGGCTAGGCGCAACGCTCACGTTTGATCTGTGGGGGCTGTTTCTCAAACATACCTTTAAGATTATGCCATCCAATATCTGTCTGGTCGGGCGCTGGCTGCGATACATGCCGGAAGGGACTTTCAAACATTCCAATATTGTAGCTGCTCCCCGGAAGAGCGCAGAATGCACCGTCGGCTGGATCGCCCACTACCTAATTGGTATCTCGCTGGCCACCACTTTCGTGGTCTTAACCGGCTACAATTGGCTTCAACATCCGACGCTGATGCCGGCCATCGTCTTCGGGGTCGTCACGGTCATGGCCCCCTTCGCCATCATGCAACCTGCCTTTGGCCTGGGATTTGCCGCCTCAAAGACCTCAAATCCGACGCAGGCCAGAGTTCGTAGTGTGATGAATCATACGGCGTTTGGCGTAGGGCTTTACCTTTTCGCAGTAGTGGTCAACGGATTGCTACCGGTATAGGCTTAACGCGGCAGTCAACAGGTATGACGATAAGAGAAGAAACGGCTTGAATATGAAAAGTAGGGCAAATCGCTGATTTGTCCTACGAGTTGTTCCCCCCAAAAAGTAACCAAGTACTATTTACTATTGGCCCCCATCTCGCTAGAGTCAATATCAGCTTCTTAATTCACAGGAAAAAGCTGACGGCTGAAAGCTGACGGCTCACAAAAATTCATCACTCAAAACAAACCTTGTTCATCTTATCTGTACTATCCCACCAAAGCCTATGACAAATAAACTATCACGCCATCCCCTAACGATCCTGCCCGTTTGCCTCTTGACCCTGCTCGCTATGTGGCTGGGAATTAGTCGCCCTGCTGCCGCCCAAGTGCCGCCGGCTGATTTGCAACTACTGGCCTGGTCGCCCGGTGGCGATTTCTTGCTGGGGACAACGCCCGGTCAAGTGATTACATTGGCTAACGGCTCGTCCCAACTGAGCCAGGTGATCTGGCAAATCCCCACCACCGGCGGTCCGGCGCGGCGGTTGGCCGAGGGATTGGAGCCGCAGCTTAGCCCCGATGGCCGTTGGGTAATCTTCACCCCGCTCAACTCGCCCGATCCCACCACCCGCATCGCCATCGATGTTGCTACCGGCGCGATGGGGCCGATCGAGGTCAGCCTGCTGGCCGCACCCGATCTGTCGCTGCCTGGCGATCCGGCGGGCCGGGTTTATCGTTCGCCGGATGGGACGAAACGGGCCATTCTGGTCAACCAATTCTTTCAAGCCGAACTGTGGGTCGGCGAGGCCAACCGGCCAGCCAAACTCCAACTCCGCGGCGAGGGCGAACTGTTCAGCGATCTGAGTTGGTCGCCGGATGGGCAGTCGGTGGCGCTGATTATCACGCCGTTGGGCAGCCAGGTCGATACAAGTGGCGAGCTGTGGCGAGTCGATCTTGATGACGGCGGCGCGAGGCAGCTAAGCCGGAACAACGCCGTTGATCGCTCGCCCGTATGGCGGGCCGACGGTCGCGAGCTGGCCGTGGTCCGAAACGAGGCGTGGGTCATCGTGCCGGCCGATGAGCTGGTGAGCGAAACGTTTATGGTCGATGAAGCGGCCTCGATTTCACCGGCCAACGCGCCGATCGGGACACAGGCGCAATTTACGCCGCCCATAGACATTCGGGTTATTCATCACGCCAGTAACACCTGTCGCAGTGTGCCGGTCGGGCAAATCGACACGATTGCCTTTGAGGAGTATGTCAAACGGGTCGTGCCGCACGAGGTTTATCCGTCCTGGCCGGCGGACACGCTGCGGGCGCAGGCGGTCGCGGCTCGAACCTACGGCTGGGATAAATATCTGCAAAATCCCGGCGGGTCGTACCACGTCACCGATTGGGCCAACAACCAGTATATGTGTGACGGGACTGTCGATTCAACCAACCAGGCGGTCGAGGACACCACCGGCGAGTACCTGGCCT